>NZ_JASNFO010000084.1:0-70664 GCF_032027725.1 Pseudofrankia coriaricola
GGGGCCTTGGAAGCCGACCGTCTCCGGCGGACTGGCGGTCGGGCCTAGGCGGCGGACTGCTGCGAACTCCCGGCCCGGGCGCCTGTCCTCGCGGCGCAGAGAACGAGGCTCACCCTCAGAGCCGAACTCAACGCCACCCACCGGGCCAGCCGGGATGCTCATGCAACCCTGCGACCCCCGGACTGATCAAGCGCTGGAGTCTCTTACATGACGCGCTTCGGCTTTCGCGGTCCGTGCTCCGACGAGTGAACGGTCCGCGTCAGTTTGGCGTCCGTTTTGTCCGTCTCTCCTGATAGCTAACCGTACACTCGCGAGATCACCCCAGCTTCGGAAGACGCCAGCCGAGATCCCAATCTGGCTCCTACGGACGTAGGCGGCTCATGACCGCGCCGACGTCGTCGACCTCCTCGAGACGCATCACGCGATCAGCCACCCACTCGGCGTCCTCCGGGCTGACGACTCCAGCGGCGTTGTAGCGGAACTTTTCGATGATCTCGTCGTTCGTCATGAACGTCGTTGGATCCGGTGAGGGATTTCCCTTGGGGTACTTGCGCTCACCGGTGAACGTGGTTCCGCGCGCCGCGATCTCAATTCGAGCGGGTCGGGCGGCCGGGTCGGCAGACACGGCCGAAGCCCAGTCGGGGTGCGATTTCCACACAACCCTTGACATCAGACCCAAGACCGACGGGTCGTACACGTTTCCTGGCTTCTGCCATTCCTTTCCTGGCGGCACCAGGTGGGCAGCCATCGAAAGCCCGTGCGCGAAACTGAACTGGGCGTCGTACGGCCGCTCTATGTTCTGGTTCATGAACGTGGGCATGCCAGACACCCACTCCTCGCCGTAGGCGGTCAGCACCTCGATCTCGTCCGGCTTCAGATCATTGGTCCTCACAACATCGATCAACGCGTCCAACAGCGGGTGTGTGACCCGGCAATGTGGATAAGGCTTGAAGAACGATGCTGCCGGGTACCCCCACTCGGAGCCGAGACCGGTGGTGAGCTGAGAAGGTTCCCAGCGTCTCGTTCCTATGAAGCGTGGGTAGCCGAACTCCGCGTCGTCGAGGATGAGCTTATCGCCGCGGTGACCAAACTCGGCCATGTACGCCGCCTGGAGTGCATTCATGACTTGCCCGCCGGGCATCAGGTTGTACTTGACGGTCGTCGTCGGTATATGCATGAGCCAGGCACGGTGAGCGTTCACTGGCGAGGTACTGCCCGCGATACCCAACGCATCGGCTACCCGGTCCTGACGCATCGACTTCATGATCGTCGCCGCCGCAGTTACCCCGAACACCGTGCTGGCGTAGCCGAGGACCGGAGACGTGTCTGCCTTGCCGTCCTTGACGTCGCGGTTCCGATCCATTGCGCGTGCAAGCCGGAATGACATCTCGTGGCACACCGCAAGGGCGGACATGACTTGCCCGCCGGTGCTTCCCCGGGTTTCACCGAGAGCTAGGACAATGGGCACCACATACGGCGCTACGTGACCGGGAAGAGATACCGGATGAAGATCAAGAGCGCTGATGAGCTCAGCGTTCGCATAGGCGGCACCGTGCACAGACGTCCGCTCACCTAAACCGATGATCGTCGCTTCGTCGCGAGAACTCCCCAGGATCCGACCGTAGTCGATGCCCGCTCGCCCGGTCGAGAGGTCGGCCGATGCCAGGGCACACCCGATCGCATCGAGCAGGACCCTCTTTGTCTCCTCGGCGACCACCGTCGGCAAGTCCTCCAATCGCGTGTTGGCGGCGAACGCAGCAAACCGCTCGATGTGGGTCTCTGACACTGGTCACGCTCCTGGTAGGCCGTACCCCACGGACTCAATAACGAACCCAGAGGCTGGTGGGTGACACATGATGACGTAGCCGACTCAGGTCGAGTGGAGGCTGAACTCCATGACGCGGCTCATGCACTCAGTCGCACGATGCGGGTCGGTGTAGGTCGGCACGCCCGCCTGTAGCAGGGAGGCGCGTGCCCGTCCGCTCCCCCCGGTCCAGGCGACGAGGAACGGCTTGCTCGTCGCTCGATGCGCCTTGGTCAGAGTGGCGACGATCTCCTCGGAGCCCCTGTCGGCGTTGCCCAGGAGCACGAGCACTGCGTCAGTGTCCCCGTTGTCGCTGACCACGCGCAGGGTCCGCTCCAGCAGCGACAGGTCGTTAATCATCGCGCCAGTGACATCGATGGGGTTCGCGGTCGAGCCGAAGTACGGCAGCTCGGCGGCGAGCGCAGCCCTGTCCTGCTCGTTCGCCCACGTATCGACCTCCACTCCGAGCTCGACGGCACGGTCGGCGGCCAGTGCGCCACCCCCACCGCTGAGAGTCACGATGGTCAGTCTGCGACCAGCGGCACGGCGGCCCTCGACGAGTGCGAGAGCGGAATCGGCCATTGCTTCCATGCTCGGTACGCGCAGTGCCCCGTGTGCGGCCAGTACGGCGTCGAATGCGGCGTCGTCGCCCGCAACGCTGGCGGTGTGTGCCGCCACCGCACGCGCACCCGCAGGTGTGCGGCCCGACTTCAGCAGGATCAGCGGCTTGCCGCTGTGCCTCGCGGCCGACGCGAGAGCGGCGAGCGCGTCCAGGTCCGGGCATCCTTCGATGTGGCCCATGAGGACCTGGACGTCGGGAGCCTCGACCAACGAGGAGAGCACCTCCGTCACTGTGACGTCCGATTCGTTGCCCGTGTTGGCGAGGTAGGTGACGCCGAGTCCGAGGGCGTTCATCGTGCTGTAGGTGAACGTGCCCACAGCGCCGCTCTGAGACACCAGCGCGATCGGCGAGACGGGTCGATCACCGTTCTCGTCGAATGCGGTAGAGAACGTGGCGAAAGCGCGGTCCGTCACACCGAACGACCCGAGGCAGTTAGGTCCCACGATCCGCATCCCACTGCTGCGAGCAATCGCGCTGATCTCCGCCTGCTGCGGCGCCCCCTTCTCGCCGATCTCGGCGAAACCGGAAGCGAAGATGATCGCCGCGCCGACTCCCGTCTTGGAGCACTCCCGGATCGCGTCAACGACAGCGGGCGCTGGGACCACGACGATCGCCAAGTCGACGGGCCCCGGGAGGTCAGCCAAATCGGCGTACGCCCGCATACCCTGGACTTCCGTCCGTTGCGGGTTGATCGCGTAGATCTGCCCGCCGAACCCGAACCTCTTGAGGTAGTCGAGCGGGCGGCCGGACAGCTTGTCGGGGTCGGACGACGCCCCGTACACGACGATGCTGCGGGGCCGGAAAAGCAGGTCGGCGACCGACCGGGTCATGAGAACGCTTCTGTGCGGAAGGACGGCGTCCGACGCTCGCGGTGCGACGCCACTCCCTCACGGACGTCGGGACCGCCGAAGCCGAGGAACTCCAGGCCCAGGGACGCGTCGAACAGTGGGCCCTGCTGCCGGTACCACTGGTTCATCGAGTACTTCGTCCAACGAATCGCCTCCTGAGCGCCGCCGCTCAGCTGCCCCGCGAGGTCCCTCGCGGTGTCCAGAAGCGCCTCGGGCTCGACGGCCAGCGACACCAGGCCGACCCGCTCCGCCTCCTCACCGGAAATCTCCCGGCATGTCAACAAGAGGTATTTCGCCTTCGCCATACCGCACAACAACGGCCAAACCATGGCCGCGTGGTCGCCGGCAGCGACGCCCAGTCGGGTGTGGCCGTCGATGATCCGGCTGTTTTTCGCCGCGATCGAGATGTCGGCCATGAGCGCGACAACGAGACCCGCACCGACGGCCGGGCCGTGGATCGCCGAGATTATTGGCTTGGAGCAGTTGATGAGGTTGTAGAAGAGGTCGCGCGATTCGCGCATGACACGCATCCGGACGTCGTAGTCCTCGATCTGGGCATCGATCAGATCGAAGCTGCCACCGGCAGAGAACGCCTTGCCAGCACCGCGGACGACGACCGCCCGGACCTCAGGGTCCCGGTCGACGACCGGCCAGAGCGCCGGGATCTCAGAATGCGTCTTCTCGTCGACCGCGTTGAGATTCGGCCCGTCGAAGACGACCTCGAGAACGCCCGGCTGGTTACGCTCGAAGGTGAGTCGGGTGAACTGCTGATAAGGATCGGTCACGACCCGTCCTTTCCTATGGTGTGGGCGACCCCAGGATCGCCCACGATTTGCCATTCACACACGACCCGATGGAAATCGACCTCGTCCGCCGCCGGCACGCCGACTGGCCGGGCAGGCGTCCGACTGAAGCGCGGCGTAGGGGCCGGGTGCAGCACCCCGCCGATCTTCCGGAAGAGACCCCGGGTCACGTTGTGGGCGGCGGTGGCCGCCTCCTCGAAGTCCAAGACCGGGGTAACGCAGGAGTCGGTGCCCTGGTAAACCTGTGACCAGGCGTCGCGGGTTCGGGCCGCTATGGCGTCGGAGATCAACTGCCGAAGCAGCGGCCATTGGGCCGTGTCATGCTGATCCGGCCAGTCGGAGACGTCGATGCCCAGCCCCTTGACAAACTCCCGGTAGAAGTCCGGTTCCAAGGCGCCCACGGCGAGGTACTTTCCGTCGGCGCACCGGTACGTGTCGTAGAAAGGCGCGCCGGTGTCGAGATGGTTCGTGCCCGGCTCGTCGGTCCACACGCCGGCGGCTCGCAGACCCTGGATCCGGGCCGACAGCAGCGCCACACCGTCAATCATGGCCGCGTCGACGACCTGGCCCTCCCCTGATGTCCGGGACGCCAAGAGGGCACAGACGATCCCCAGCGCGGCGAAGGTGCCACCGCCTGCGTAGTCGCCGAGCAGGTTCATCGGCGGGTGCGGCGCTTCCCCTTGGCGCCGCAGCGCGTGCAGCACGCCGGACTGTGCGACGTAGTTGATGTCGTGCCCGGCGTCGAGCGAGAGCGGGCCGGTCTGGCCGTAACCGGTGAGTCGGGCGTAGACGAGAGGTGGGTTACGTGAGAGCAGCACCTCGGGACCGAGCCCGAGCCTCTCGGTGACGCCCGGGCGAAAGCCCTCCACAAAGACGTCCGCGTGGTCGACGAGTTCGAGCACCGCGTTCCGGCCGGCCTTGCTCTTCAGGTCGAGCGCGATCGTGTCGACACCGCGATTTGCGATGTCGTGCTCCGGTCGCATCGACTCGACCTGGCTCACGACGCGCCCGGGCTGGCTCACCGGCCGGGTAATCCGCACGACCTGGGCGCCCATATCCGCGAGCAGCATGGACGCGAACGGGGTCGGTCCCATGCCAGCCAGGACCAGAACACGCACGCCCGTCAGCGGCCCGTTCGTCTGCTCCACCGTCATTCCGCCCTTCGACTCGGCTCTGGGCCACTCACGTCGTCCGTTCGAAGATCGCGGTCAGACCCTGGCCGCCGCCGATGCACATTGTCTCGAGCGCGTACTGTTGCTCGCGCCGATCGAGCTCACGCAGCAACGTGGCCAGAATCCGCACCCCTGTGGCTCCGACTGGGTGACCCAGCGAGATGCCAGAGCCGTTGACGTTGAGCCGGTCGAAGTCAGAATCGGTCAGACCCCAGGTGGTGGTCACGGCCAGGACCTGGGCTGCGAAGGCCTCGTTCAGCTCGATGAGGTCGATGTCCGACAGCCGCAGCCCGGCGCGTCGCAGCGCGACCTCGGTGGACGGCACGGGACCAATTCCCATCCGGGCGGGCTCGACACCGGCGGCGCCCCAGGTGACGAGTCGCGCGAGAGGACGGATACCCAACTCGTCGGCCCGCTCACGGGTTGTGACTATGCAGGCTGCGGCGCCGTCGTTCTGGCCGCTGGCGTTCCCGGCGGTCACGGTGGCCTCGGTGTCGAGCCGCTGCCGGATTGGGCGCAGTCGGGCGAGCGCCTCAAGGGTGATGTCGGGCCGCGGGTGCTCGTCGGTGTCGATCACGGTCTCCCCATGCCGAGTCACGACGGTGACGGGCACAATTTCGTCTTTGAACCTTCCCTCGGTGTGGGCCGCGACGGCTCGGCGGTGCGACGTCAACGCGAGGTCATCCTGCGCCGCGCGCGTGATACCGAACTCCTGGCGGAGGTTCTCCGCGGTCTCGAGCATCCCGCCCGGTACCGGGTGTTGTCGGCCGCCAGAGGTGATCCTGCCACGCGCGATGCGGTCAGACAGCTGCGTCGAATCCCCCTTGAACCCGAAGCGCAACCCGAGGGCGTAGTGCTCCGCCTGGCTCATGCTTTCCGCACCGCCGGCAAGCACGAGGTCGCAGATGCCGGTCTGGACGCGCATCGCTGCGTCGATGACGGCCTGCAGACCTGAGCCACACCGACGGTCTAGCTGCAAGCCGGGAACAGTGACCGGCAGACCGGCGTCGAGCGCCGCGATCCGGCCGATCGCTGGAGCCTCGCCGTTGGGGTAGCACTGCCCAAAGATGACCTCGTCGACGTCAGCGCCGGTGAGGCCCGCACGCCGTACCAACTCGGTCACGACGCCCGCGGCCAACTCGGCTGCTGGCACGTCCTTGAACACGCCGCCGTACCGTCCGACCGGCGTCCGCACAGGCTCACAGACGACTACGTCGCGCATCGCATCCTCCTCCCTGCTCTTTCTACGGCGAGTGTTTCTGCTGACAGGTCTTTCTCCCGGCTGGACGGCCAGATCCTGCGGCCGCCGGTCCAGTCGAGCACCGGGCCGCCGCCGTACAAGGCCAGGCGGACGCCGTCGCCGACGACCTCGGCGCTCACCCGCGCCGTAGTCCGCCAACCTTCACCGCGCCGGACCGCGCCCAGCCGGCGCCCGGCGTTGCCGAACTCGTTGAGCAACTCCGCCACACAGCGGGGTCCGGCGCCTTGCCGGACGCCGCTTGGACGCGACCGATGGGGCGAATGTTGTCAGCCACGGCGCTGGTACGACCTCCGCCTCCTTGATCGCGAAGATCTCAGGTTTGTGGCGAGCGTCATGTCGGTCTCAACTAAGCCAAGCCAGACGGCGTTGCACGGCACCCCGCAAGCTGACACCCAGATCGTTTGAAGCTCTCCATGCTCGTCCTCGACATCAGCGACCACGACCTTGGCTCGTCCGCTCGAGGAACGCTTTGGCCACCGACCGGTCAATGCCCTGATCAGCACCTGTCACGATAGCGGCCAGGCCGTCGAGCCGGCCGCACCCTGGAGACCCCGCTCGACGTCGTCAGTACGACTTCGGGAGGCCGAGAACCTTGGTAGATATGTAGTTGAGCACCATTTCCTGCGAGACCGGGGCGACCTTGAGAAGCCGCGACTCCCGCCAGAAACGCTCGACGTGGTACTCCTTCGAGTATGAGTAGCCACCGAGCGTCTGCATGGCCCGGTCGCACGCCTCGAAGCCGGCCTCGCTCCCGAGGAACTTCGCGGCGTTCGCCTCCGGCCCGCAGGGCTGGTGGTTGTCGAAGAGCGCGGCGGCTTTCATTGCCACCTGCTCGGCTGCCATGAGGCGGATCCACGAGTCGGCCAGCGGGTGCGCGACAGCCTGGTTCTTGCCGATTGGGCGGTCAAAGACCACACGCTCGTTGGCGTACCTGGTGGCAATCTCGAGGGCGGCACGGCCCAGACCGATCTGCTCGGCCGACACGACGATGCGCTCGGGGTTGAGCCCGTCCAGCAGGTAGTAGAAGCCCTTGCCCACTTCACCGACGACCTCGTCGTCCGCGACCTCCAGGTTGTCGATGAACAGCTCGTTGGAGTCGACGCAGGAGCGGCCCAGCTTCTCGATCTCCCGAACTGTGATCCGCTCTCGGTCGAGGTCGGTGAAGAACAAGGTCATGCCATCTAGCGGCGTCTCGTCGGTGCGAGGCGACGTGCGGGCGAGGATGAGGATCCGGTGGGCGTTCTGGGCGTTCGTGATCCAGACTTTCTGGCCGTTGATCACCCAGCCGCCGTCCGCCCTGGTCGCCTTCGTGGTGATTCGGGAGGTGTCGACGCCCGCGGTTGGTTCGGTGATGCCGAATGCCATGAGCAGCTCTCCGGCGGCAACCTTTGGCAGGTACTTCCGCTTCATTTGCTCCGAGCCGTGCCGGATAATCGGGCCGGGCGGGAAGATGTAGAAGTGGATGGCTGAGGCCCCGCTGGTGCCCGCACCGGACGCGGCCACCTCGTGCAGCATGACCGCCGACTCGGTGAGCCCGAGGCCGAGACCGCCGTACGCCTCCGGGATCATCGCTCCCAACCAACCGCCTTCGGCGAACGCCTGGACGAACTCCCACGGATATTCGGCGTTCTTGTCCTTCCTGCGCCAGTACTCCAGGTCGAAACGCCGAGCCAGGTCGCGGGTGGTTTTGCGGATCAGCTCCAGGTCGTCGGCGTCACTCGTCATCGCTCAGCTCCTGCTCCTTGTTGGGCGGGGACGTCTTCCAAGGGGGTGCTCGGGTCCAACGCGGTCATGTCACCGGTCGGCTCTCCCAGGTGACGTGCTCGGATCGCGCGCCGCATGATCTTTCCGTTCTTGGTCTTTGGGAGGCTGGGCACGACGTGGATCTTCGGCGCGAACGACTTGCCCACGTTGTGCACCGCCAAGGCGACCAGGTCGTCGTAGTCAGCGTCACCGTCACGAAGCACGACGAAGGCGACGACACGCTGCCCGCGTTGGTCGTCGGGGATGCCAACGACGGCGGCCTCGCTGATCCGGCTGTCCCGGAGTAGCGCGGCCTCAATTTCGGCTGGTCCGACGCGGCGGCCGGAGACCTTGATGACGTCGTCGGAACGCCCGTGGATCCGCCACGTCCCGTGGACGTCGACGCTGGCCAGGTCGCCGTGCTGCCACACGTCGGGCCAGCGCCGCCAGTACGTTTCGAGGTAGCGCTCGCGGTCGTGCCAGAAGGCGTGCGTCATGCCCGGCCAGCAGTTGCGCACCGCGAGCTCGCCGATCTTGCCCACGATGGGCTGGCCGGACTCGTCGAGCACGGTCACGTCCATGCCTGGCAGAGGCCCGTTGAAGGACGCCGGCTCACTCGGGAGAAATGGGTAGCTCACCAGGATGCCGCCTCCGGTCTCGGTCCCGCCGCTGTAGTTGACGATCGGGCGGCGGCCCTCACCCACGGTCTCGAAGAGCCATCGCCAGGTCGGCTCGTCCCATGCTTCCCCGGTAGACGCGAAGGCGCGGACGCGCGCGAGCCCGGCGGTGTCGCCGGCGCCCACAGCCTTCACCGCACGCGCAGCGGTCGGCGCGACGCCCAGGATCGTCACGCCGTGGCGGCCTGCGATCTGCCACAGCCGATCAGGCGTCGGATACGTCGGTACACCCTCGATCATGACGACCGTCGCACCCAGCTGCAGCCCACCCATGAGAAGGAGGGGGCCGAGCATCCACCCCATGTCCGCGATCCAGGCGACGACGTCGTCGTCGTGCATGTCGAAGCCGTAGGCGAAGTCGACGGCTGCCTTGACCAAGAACCCGGCGTGCGAGTGGACGATGCCCTTCGGAGCGCCGGTGGTACCCGACGTATAGATGATTGTCAGCGGGTCGTTCGCGTCCGCGTCGACGGTCTCGACGGCTGGGGGGTCGCTGTCGAGCTCGTCCCAGAACAGGTCACGGCCGTCCTGCATCGCGACCTTGTTGTCGAGGTGACGCACGACGACCACGTTGCGCACGGAGGCAGCGGACTCGAGCGCCTCGTCCGCCGTCGCCTTGAGCAAGACCGGCTTGCCGCGGCGGGTGGTCCCGTCGGCGGTCAGCAGTACGACCGCCCCAGAGGCCCGCAGGCGCATCGCGAGGGCCTCGGCGCCGTACCCGGTGAAGGCCGGCACGCTGAGGGCCCCAATCATGGCGCAGGCTAGGAACGCTATGGTCGCCTCGGGCACCACTGGCAGGAAGAGCACCACCCGGTCTCCTCGGCCAACGCCCAACTGGACAAGGTTGGCCGCGAACCGACGTACCTGCGCGTCCAGCTCTGCGTACGTCAGAGTCCGAACCTGCCCCGCGTCGCCCTCGTAGACGACCGCAGTCTGGCCGGCGTGCGCACCGGCGGCGTGTCGGTGCGAGCAGAGGCCGGCCACGTTGAGGGTGCCGCCGACAAACCAGCGCGGGAACGGCTTGCCTTCCCGGTCGTCCATAACCGCGTCGAACGGCGTCCCGAACGTGATGTCGAGGTCCTCGACGACGGCACGCCAGAACCACTCAGGGTCCTGCACCGACCGGGCGTGCAGACTTTCCATGGTCGTGAAACCCCAGCGGCGCATTGCACCTAAGAGCCGACTGCGCTCACGAATACTCTCCCCCGGGGTCCACACCACGTTCGCCGCGGAGCCGGAGAGATGGACAGTGGCCATGCGAACTCCTGCCAGAGGTTGGTCAGGCAGTGAAAAGGGTCACGCCGCCCGATCGACCGTGGAACGCTTCAGCATGAGACCCGCCCTGCGGGCGTCGCAGACGACCTCGTCGCGCTGATTGATGCCGTAGTGCCGGAAGTAGACGATCCCGGAGTCGTTGCGGCTCTTGGACTCGCGCTTGGACACGATCTCGGTACGCACCCGGATCGTGTCGCCGTGGAACACCGGCTTCGGGAACGAGACTTCCTGGAATCCGAGGTTTCCCAGCGTCGTGCCCTGCGTGGTGTCCGGTACGGTGATGCCGGTGACGAGCCCGAGTATGTAGAGGCTGTTTACTAGCCGCTGGCCGTAGATGCTGTTCCTGCTGTACTCGGCATCGAGATGTAGTGGCGCCAAGTTGAGAGTCATTGAGCAGAACAGGATGTTGTCCGTCTCGGTGACCGTACGCCGGGTAGGGTGCTCGATCTCGGCACCCTCTTCGAACTCCTCGTAGTAAAGGCCAGGCACGGTCTTTCCTTCCTCGTCAGCTGCGGGTTGGCGATGTCGCCAACCCGTGGGCGCCCTTCCGGTCGAGGAGCCGGTTGTTGTACGCGAGAACCTCACGGGCAGTCTTGATGTGTGCGTAGTCGACGTGCATGCCCTCGTAGCGGACGGCGGCCGCCCCGGTGGCCTCTGCCTTCTCAAAAGCGGAGATCATTCCTTCGTAGAACTCCACTTCGAACCGCGACGGGCTGAACACCTCGTTCGCGACCTCGACATGGGAAGGGTGGATCAGTACCTGGCCACGGAAGCCGAGATCGCGGTTCTGCTCCGAGAACCTCCGCGCACCTTCGGGGTCGGCCAGATCCTGCCAGACCCCGACGAGCGGGAACTCCAACCCCGCGGCACGCGCCGCGAGCACCGCCCGGCTCCGGAGGTAGAGGGTCTCCTGGCCGCTGGCTGTGAACTGAAAGCCGATCGACCTGGACACGTCCGCGTCCCTGGCAGTGCCCGCAAACAGCGCGGCGACGCGCGGTGACGCCGCGGCGATCTGCTCGCAGGAGGCATACGCCTCGGCCGTCTCCAGGTTGCAGATGAACTCGATCGCACCCGGCTCCAGTCCGTTCTTCCGCTCGAAGTGGGTCACGAGAGCGTCGAACCGGACGACGTCCTCCGGGCCAAAGATCTTCGGCAGGCTCAGGCCGTCGAGCCCCCCGACCGCGACGGCCTCGATGTCGTCACCCGACAGCCCGGTGTCCAACGCGTTGACCCGGACGTACACGCCTGCCATCGATCCGGACTGACGGAGCCGACCGATGGAGCGAACGACCTCGGCACGGGCATCAGCCTTGAGGCCCTCGGGAACCGAATCCTCCAAGTCGAGGATCAGTCCGTCGGCACCGCTGGCGACAGCCTTTTCTACCCATGTCCCTCGGTGGCCGGGGACGAACAGCAGTGAACGAAGCGGCCTCACGGTTACCTCCCGATGCGGGAACATACACTATATATCACGTATGAACAACGGCCTCGGCGTGAGAGACTGTCCGTCGAGGCGACTTCCCGCCCGTGGCCAGGCAGGTGCGGCGGACGGCAGCCGGCCGGTCGCAGCCCGCGATGAGAGGATCATATATTGTATAGTATGTGTCGGCTCGCTAGCGTCTTGGGTCGTTGACTCGTCGGCAGTAGGCGGCGAGGGTCTCAACGATCTCGTCCGCTCTTGGTCCAGATGAGTGGCTTGGAGTCCTTGTTCCAGGCGTTGCTCCACCCGCGGACGCCGGCCTCGAGCGCGACGACGGTGCGGTGGTGGCGCGACGCGGCCTGCGGTGGTCAGCTCGGCGAGCCAGCGTTCGACGGGGTTCATCCACGAGACCGAGGCGGGGATGAGGTGTAGGTGGAACCGCGGGCGGCGCAGCAGCCAGTTCTTCACCGTCGGGTCCTGTGGGTCGCGTAGTTGTCGAGGACCAGGTGCAGGGCGTAACCGGCGAGTGCCGAGGCGTCGATGAGTCGGAGGAACGGAGGAACTCCTGGTGGCGGTGGCGCCGGCAGTGCGGGGCGATCACCGACCCGGACGTCGGGCCGAGCGCGGCGAACTGGCTGGTCGTACCGTTACAGCCGTAGTTGTGCGTCGCCTGCTCCAGAGCCCGGCATCAGCGGCAGCACCGGTGCGATGCGGTCCAGCGCCTGGATCTGGATTTCCCCGTCGGCGCAGAGGACGGTCGCCTTCTCCGGCGAGTCGAGGTAGACCCCCACGACGTCGCGCACCTTCTCGACGAACTGGGGACCGATCAAGAGCTTCCACGTTTCGACCAGGCGCGGTTCAACATCCGCGGGACCGTCGACCGCAACACGTCCACGGCCTTCGCCATCGACCAGGTGGACCGGTGGGTGCACGGTCCGGCAGCGTCTGCTCCAGCGTCTTCGTGGTCACCTCGTGGACTTGGGCGTCGGTCTCCGGATGGCGGCAGGCCCGGCCGCGGCTCGTCCGGCGGGCCCTCCAACCGGTCGGCCGCGAACCTGGCCGCCACGTCACCACCGTCACCCCGGCCTGCCCGTTCGTCCCACCCGCGCACGCAGCCCAGCACGATCCGCGACCAAGTCGCCAACGCTCTGCGCCGTATCCGACGGTGCCCCCCAGCCCTCCAACACGTCCCGCTCCTCGTCGGAAAGCTCGATCGGCACGGCGCGCGATCCAGGCATACCCGCAGTCTGCGATCTACACAAGAAATAGCAGCTCAGAACGCTAGTGCCACAATGACAGCACACGACGGTTGAGCGAGGTCCACCGATGCAGCACAAACCTCTTCAGGACATCCGGATCCTCGAGATCGGCGGATACATCTCCACCCCGTACGCGACATCCCTCCTGTGCGCTCTAGGTGCGGAGATCGTCAAGGTTGAGAAGCCCGGTGGAGGGGACGATTTCCGTCGAACCCAGAACACCGACAGCAAGTTCTGGGTTCAATATAACGCGGGGAAGCGTAGTCTCGCCGTAGATCTCAAGCACCCCGACGGAATCGCCTTGGTCAAGGCACTCATCCCCCGGTTCGACGTGGTCATGGAGAACATGCGGCCAGGCAAAATGACGGGACTGGGATTAGGTCAGGCGGAATGCGCCCGACTTCGTCCCGATCTCGTCTACTCGTCCGTGACCGGGTTCGGCAGCGGGGGTCCGCTGGAACAGCGGCCCGCGTACGACACGATCGGTCAGGCAGTCGGCGGCCTGTACTCGGTGCTGAGCAACGCAGGGCAGGCCCAACTCGCAGGCACCTGTATGGCTGACCTGATCACGGGTCTTACCAACGCAGCGGGTGTGCTGGCCGCGCTCGTGGGGCGGGCCCGGACAGGATCGGGTCAGCACGTCGAGACGTCTCTGATGGAGGCTGTCAGCACGCTCACCGTCGACGCTCTCACGCAGTACTACGACGACGGCAAGACGGATCCGAGCCGACAGAGCCGCCACCCACAGGCGCAGAACTTCTGCCTCAAGACCGCTACGGGCGAGGACATCGCCGTCCACCTGTCCTCGTCGCAGAAGTTCTGGCTGGCCTTCTGCGACGCGATGGGCCGGCCGGACCTGGCCGAGGACGCGCGATTCACCACCTACGAGCGCCGTACCGACCACTACTTCGAGTTGGCCCACATCGTCGAGGCGGAGTTCCTCAAGAAGCCTGCGCTCCTGTGGGAGAAGCTGCTGTCCGCGAACGACGTACCGTTCGCTCCGGTCCTGACCATGGGCAGTTTCATCGCTCATCCGCAGACCGAGTGGTTGCAGCTCGTCGAACGAGAGCGCAACGGTCTTGCGCTGGTACGTCCCCCGTGGCGATTCGGCGGCGAACGCCCGGAGCGTTCGAGCAGTCCGCCACGGGTCGGCCAGGACACCCGGGACATCGCTGCCGAGGTGTACGACACGGAGCACGTCGAAGAGCTGTTGGCTGCCGGCGTCCTGTTCGCCGACGACTGAGCGCGCGGGAATCATGCGGCCGGACCAGCGTCCCCACGTCGGACGACACCCGCACGAAACCCACCTCGTCGTAGTACGGAGACCGCCGGACAGCCACGCGGCGATGCACGGGAGCAGTAGAACCTGTCGCGCCTGACGACCGGTGACGTCCTCCGGCGTGCTCGATGGCGGAGGACGCCGGAGCCGGCACCAAGGCCCGGCGCTCGTCTGCCGGGACGTGACGGCAATTCCGCTGGACGACGCGTCCCCACCCACGACGGCGACGCGCCGGTCAGGCAGCACCGAGTCGTGGCCCAAAGCCCTGAGGAGGACCGCATGAACGGAACGAACGTTCCGCCAGCCAGCCAGCCATGGTCGAACAAGACGGTCGTCATCACGGGGGGAACGAGCGGTACCGGCTTCCGCGCCGCTCAGCGGTTCCTCGACCGCGGCGCGAACGTGGTCGTCAACGGTCGTTCGCCCGAGCGAGGCCAGGCAGCGCTCGATGCGCTTCGGGAGCACTCTTCGAGAGTGGCGTTGAGCATCGCCGACTGCGCTGACCACACACAGGCGTCCCGGCTCGTCGAGGAGTCGGCCGCGGCTTTCGGCGGCATCGACGTCTTGGTCAGCGCGGGCGCATCGGGGAAGGGAGACCCCAAGCCGTTTGCCGACATGTCGCCGGACGAGGTCCGCGACGGGGTGATGACAAGGTTTCTGGCAAGGATGTACCCCGTGCATGCCGCCATCCCGCTACTACGTGCCCGGCCCGGTTCATGCGTCGTCATGCTCACCACGGACGCGGCCCGGCACGCCACTACCGGCGAGACCATGATCGGCGCATATGCCGCCGGAATCATCCAAACCACCAAGACGCTGGCAAGAGAACTCTCACGCGACCAGGTCCGCGTCAACGCCGTCGCCATGACCCTCACCGCCGGGACCCGGTCGTGGGACAGGATTTTCGCGACCGAGAGCTTTGAGAAACATCTCTTCGAGAAGGCGATATCACGGTTCCCGTTCGGGAAGGCACCCGATGCCGACGACGTGGCGAACGCGATCGTGTTCCTCGCGTCACCAGAGGCGGCCCAGATCACCGGACAGACCGTCAGCGTCAACGGCGGGCTCTCGTTCGGCGGCTGGTGAGCGGCCGCGCCGTCGAGCCTCACCCGAAAGGTTGTCGCCCCCTCTCCCGTCGGCAATCGTGTATCATGTATGAAACCTCCGCGAGGGCGATCGGCTCGACGACCCCAGTCGATGGATGCGTCGGCGACTCGCCCTGCTTGCCAGCTTCGTTCGCCCGACGCGCCTGGTACCCGCGCAGTCTGAACCGTCGCACTGCCTTGGCGGTGGGGAGAGCCCACCGTTCCGCGTGGTCGAGTTGGACGGAATGCCGACGAGCCGTGGTGCCTGAGTTCGCCCGTGATGCGGGAGACGCCTGTGACGATCGAAGGAGCGAATGTGTCCGAAGAAATCGTGCTCGAAAGACTGTTCGGCGTCCAGGGAAAGACCGTTCTGGTCACCGGTGGTAGTCGCGGCATCGGCCGAGCGATCGCCGAAGGGTTCGTCAAGGCGGGAGCTCGGGTCTACGTGTGCGGACGCAGCGCGGAGGCCTCGGACCTAGCGGCCAAAGAGCTGTCCGGCTACGGCGAGTGCCACTCCATTCCCGCTCACCTGGGAAGTGTCGCGGGCTGCCGTTCGCTGGCCGCCGGTCTCAGCCAACGTGAGTCCAAGCTCGACGTGCTCGTCAACAACGCCGGTTCCATCTGGGCCGAGAGCCTGGCCGACTACCCGGAGTCAGGCTGGGACAAGGTGTTCGACGTCAACGTGAAGGGTCCGTTCTTCCTCGTCCAAGCGCTGATGCCACTCATCGAGAGCGCGGCTTCGCCCGACGAGCCAGCCCGCATCATCAACATCGGTTCGATCGACGCCTTCCACGTACCGCACCACGAGACCTACGCCTACACCTCGTCCAAGGCCGCTACGCACCAACTCAGCCGCCATCTGGCGGCCCAGCTCGCGTCACGCCACATCACCGTGAACGTCATCGCCCCGGGCCTGTTCAGAAGCAAGATGCTTGCCGGGACCATCGAGACGCTCGGCGAGGAGGCCGTCCTCGCCTCCGTGCCGCTTAAGCGGTTCGCGAGGCCCTCCGACATGGCAGGAGCCGCCTTGTTCCTCGCCTCGACCGCGGGTTCCTTCGTCACTGGGGCGATAGTCCCTGTGGACGGCGGGCACGCGACGACCCTGTAGGGCGTCGAATCCAGGGACGAAGCTCGCCTCTACCTGGATTCACATGCCATGAGCCCGCGCCGCTGAAGGGGAGCCTCTATGGACGAACCGACCTTGCCTCCGAACTGCGAAGTCGTCGCCGACAGCGCCGACCGCGTCAGGGTGGCGGTGTGCTGACGACGAGATACGAGGCCCATGTGGAACCGGGTCACGTGATGCTGTTCGCCCGCAGCGTGGGCGACGTCGACCCGTGCTACGAGACCCAGCTCGGCGCGGAGCCGGGGACCGCCCTGGTCACTCCACCAACCTTCGTGGCTGCCCTCGACCATTTCGACCCGGCCGGAAAGACACGGCCCACGTTGCCGAGGAACGAACCGGGACACGGCGGCCGAACCGACACCGTCCATGCCGCGCAGTACTTCGACTATCTCGCACCGTTACGGGTCGGTGATCGAATCGTCGTGGCGACCTTCGCTGGCCAGGCCTGGACCAAGGAAGGAATGTCGGGAAAGCTCGAGTTCACCGAGACGGTGACCGAGTACCGCAACCAAGACGGCCACCTCCTCGTACGTGCCCGAAAGGTCAGCGTTCGGGTGAGTCCACCTAGTGAAGCTCGTGGCTAACATTAGCGACCAGACCGTCTCCGTCGGCGACGAATTCCGAGCACGGCTTGTGGAGAACCTCTCACGTGCCCACATCGCCCAGTACGCCGGCGCCTCGGGCGACTTCAACTCCGTGCACGTCGACGAGATCTTCGCCACGTTGGAGGCCGCCAGGCCCAGCGTGATCGCGCACGGCATGTTGACGATGGGTCTGACCGCTACCTTCGTTACCTCGATCGTGGGACACTGCGCCCTGCGTTCCTTCGGAGGTCGTTTCCTTGCTCCGGTGAGGCCAGGAGACACGCTCGAATGCCTGGCCACTGTCTGCGAGGTCGTCACCGAAGACGACGGCACGAGGAGAGTGTCGCTTCGCCTGGAGACCAGGTCAGCAACGGGCGTTCTGCTGTTCGCTGGTGAAGCGGAGGCGTGCGTGACATCGCGGTAGGCAGTACGCAGCACACCGCCTGCCGCCCACAGGCTCATGTCGCGGAACCGACCCCGACCTGTTCGGCGAACGTCCGAAGCTGGCGGAGGACGCCGCCGAGCTCCCGCTCGGCGAAGTCCAGGATCAGCGGATCGACGCCGGCCTCCCGGTAGGCGTCGACGGCTGCCCGAACCGCCGCGGGGTCGCCTTCGGTGCCGGGTCCCTCGATCCAACGGGTACCGGACACGTTCATTCATCCGCAGGCAAGCCCATTCCGCTATTTTAATCCACCTCGCCTGTGAATTAAATTCAATCACGGGACACTAGAGTGGAGCCAGTTTGTCTCTCACGACCGGGCGCCCATCATCAGAGAGGTGATTGTGCCCGTTTGTCGCCGCGATTGCTCCAGGCGCACATGGCCCCGCGAAGGATCACCGTGTCGCCCTGCCTCAGCAGGGTCTCCGCCTCCCTGCAGCACGATGTAGAGCTCTCCGGACACGATCGTTATGAGGTCGTCCATCTGGCGCACATGCGCTCCCGGGACCTCGGTGGCCGCCGCCGAGGTGCCGCTCACGCAGCCCAGGTGCCCAGAGAATCTCTGGTATCAAATGGCCTACCCATCACCCGAAATCCGTGGCCCGGCTCCAGGGACCGAGCGCCTCCTGGAGCCGGCCACTACGAACTTCTAGCCGCCGTACTCGACATGGAAGTCAGCCACGTTGGACGAGTCGATCGGGGTCATCCCGGTCTCAGATCCAGCCGGAACCGGTCCACCGTCATTCAGGATGACGCGAGGACCTTCCTCCCCGGCAAAGGCCCTGCGAAGGGCATCGGTGGCGGCATTGGCGGCATCGATCGGGTAGTTCGCCGTCGTCGCGGCGACCGTCCCAGCCTTGATTGCCTCGATGATGGGCGCGGAGCCGCCCCGGTCGTAGACCTTGATCTGGCCAGTCTTTCCCGCCTGCGCGATGGCAGTCAACGCGCCCTCGGTGATGTCCGAGTAGATCCCCATGAGCAACGTCGCATCCGGGTGCGCCAGGAGCAGCGACTGTGTCACCTGCTGACCTTTGAGGCGGGAGAAGTCGGTAGGCGCGATCGCCACGACCTTGAAATCCGGGTACTTGGCCTGGATCTCCGCCAGGGCGTTCTTATGCTGGAGGAAGGTCGGGTGGGTGTCCGGCCCCGTCACGACGATGACCTTCTGTGGGCCTGGGTTCTTCTTGACCACGTACTCATACCAGTCCACCAGGAAGTTGGTGCTGAGGTTGTCTACGATCGCCACCGTCCCCGGCGCCCAGTGATCCTGGGAACTCGGCTCCTTCTCCAAGCCGCACGCGGGGCCGGCCACCTGCACGACGGCGATGTTGGCAGCCGGCGCCTCCTTGGTCACGATGTTGCAGATGAGAGAACCGTCCACGGCGTCCACGATCCAGGCGTTGTACCTCCTGCTGGCCAACGCGTTCTGCAACTGGTTGAGTTGCTTCTGCGGATCGAACGCCGGGTCGAACATCGTAAACTCCGCACCCGGGATCGCCTCGATAGCCCGCTTCATGCTCGGGTTGATCACCGACATGTAGGCGTTGTTGCTACCGAAGGTGAAAAACGCGACCTTGGGCGGGCCGGTCACGGTGATGATCTTCCCGCCGCCGACGTCGATGGTCACTTTCTTACCGCTTCCAGGACTGGTGGCATCTGACGACCCACAGGCGCCGACGAGAAGCATCGTCGCTAATAACAGCATGAGCACCATCGATTTACGCCTCGCGGTCCCCGGCGATCGGATCATTGATTTACCTCTTTCTGTTCGGATTTCACTTCCGAGAAACAGCTTCGATAGCGCTGCAACAACCGGCGGCGCGGGCGAGACCTTTCAGCTGCTTCTCAGTCGGCAAATGCCGCCGCGAGCATACGGTCCACGCTGACGCCTTCCGGCCCGGCATCGATCTCCCCCACCAACCGTCCCCCGGAGAGCACAACGACGCGATCAGCAAGGACCGTGAGCTCCTCTAGCTCCGATGAGACGACGATGACGGTCGCTCCGTCGTTGGCGAAGGCCCGCAGGCTTTCCAGAACCGATGCCTTGGCTCCCACGTCTATGCCCCGCGTCGGCTCATCTGCTAGAAGAACCTTCGGCCTCGTCAACTGCCACCGAGCCAGAAGTACCTTCTGCTGGTTGCCCCCAGAAAGGTTCCGCACGGGTTGTTCGATGCGGCTCGGATCAAGCGAGTAGACCGTCACGAGGTCACCGACCTCTCGCGACATCTTCCTTCGGCGCACAAATCCCCACCGCGAGTAGCGCCTGAGGCTGGAGATGCCAACGTTCTCTCGCGAGCTCATATGAAGAAGGAGGCCCTGAACCTTACGGTCCTCTGGAATCAGTGCGATGCCCAGGTGGAGTGCCCGACGCACGGTCGTCGGCCAGTGCGTATGGCTACCATCGACAGTCAGCTCACCGGTGGCTGTCGGCTCGAGTCCGGCGATCGCGCGGAGCAACGTGGTGCGCCCAGATCCGACAAGGCCGGCAACGCCAAGAATTTCACCACGGCACGCCCGAATGGAGATTCCATCCAACACGCCCGGAACATGAAGGTCGTCGATGCGGACCATCTCCACATCACCAACGGGCTCGCCTGTCCGGTGGCTGGCCAGCAGATCGGGTGCAGCCTGTCCCAGCATCGCCCCAAGCAGGCGATCCCTGGTCCACTCGCCAACAGGGCCCGTAGCGACGGTCGCGCCGTTGCGGAAGACGGTAATCTCATCACAGATCGCGAGCACTTCGCCCAGGTTGTGGGACACCAGCACCATGGTGACCCCGTCGCTTCGGAGCTCACGCATGATGCGAAAGAGGTTTTCGCGCTCGGCCTGGACCAGAGACGCGGTTGGCTCATCCAGGAGAATGATTCGTGCGCCTGACTCCAATGCTCGCATGATTTCGAGCATCTGTTGATCTGCGACAGACAGGTCGCCCGCCCGGGCGTCCGCTGGAATAGATACGCCGACCCGACGGCAGAGCGCCTCGAACCGCGTTCTCACGGCGCCTTGTAGCACCACTCCACCGCGAGCGGGTGTCTGGCCCAGGTATACGTTGGCGCACGCCGTAAGCGTTGAGATGATCGTCAGCTCTTGATAGATCGCCGCCACGCCCAGTTTTCGCGCAGCTCTGGGCGTGATGCGTGTTACATCATGCCCGTCAAGGAGGATCTTCCCTGAATCCACCCATAGACGGCCGGCAATCGCCCCTAGGACGGTCGACTTGCCGGCTCCGTTTTCACCTACCAGCGCATGGATGGTCCCGCCACGGACGGTGAGATTGGCGCCCGCCAAGGCCGCGATCCCCCCAAACATCTTGCCCAGATCAGCCGCAGAGATGATGATGTCCTTGGTGGGCGCCGCGGTTCCGGTCATCTCTTTGCAACTCTTCTGCGGGGCAGCGCCGCACGTCCGAACATGTCGAAGCCGACTGCTGCGATGAGTACAGCCCCTTGTGCCATCAGTTGAACCGCGGTGGTCACCGCGAGGGAGTCGAAGAGGTTCGTCATGGTGGCGATGATTAGCAAGCCGACCACCGTGCGCCACATCGCTCCCTCACCGCCGCTGAGCGAGGTTCCACCGAGGATCACAATCGCAATAGTCAAGAGGGGCAGGGATGCACCCTGGTCGGCCTGTCCAGAACTGAGCTTGGAGGTGTCGATGGAACCAGCCACTGCCGCAAGCGCGCCTGTCAAGACGTACGTGGTGCACCGCACGGTATTTACGCGAAGACCAGCGAGACGGGCCGCCTCCCCGTTGCCGCCAACAGCACGGACGCTTTGACCGAAGGTCGTCCTCGAGAGCAAGATGCCCCCAGCCAGGAAGACCAACACCATCACAATCCCGCTGATCGGGACACCCAGGAACTGGCCCGCCCCAAGCCAATCGGAACCAGCCTCGGCCACCACGGGGTAGTTGTTGGAATAAATGAACCCAGCCCCTAGGAACAAGGAAGACGTGCCCAGGGTCGCCACGAACGGGTTGACCTTGAATCTTGTGATAATGAGACCGTTGATCAGCCCGGCCGCAATGCCAACGAGCGCGACGACGACCAGGTTGATTCCAAGCGAGAGGTGCGAGGTCATCTTCGCGAACGTAACCGCGCCGAGCCCGTAGATGGCTCCGACGGAGAGGTCGAACCCACCACCGATGATGACGAAGGTCATGCCGACCGCGATGATCGCTGCCGGGGCGTTCTGGGACATCATGTTACGAACGTTGTCGACGGTGAGGAACGTCGGGTAGAGGTTCTGGGCCACAATGACCAGCACCACCAGGACCCACAGCATCCCGCAGCGGAGCGCGAACGACGCGAACCTTCGTAAGAGACTGTCAGTTTCCACCTCATTCGCGGAATCCGGCGGGGAGGCTGCCGTTTCTACCGGATCGGGCGCGCGCACAGTCATTTTGTTCCTCCGGATTCACGCTTACAGGGCCCTTGATCGCTTCGCTCGATTTGGTGCGCACCGGTGCCATCGGCCTTGCTCTGAAGATCTCCTTGGCACGAACGGTTAGCACCAAACAGACTCGGAGGGTCCTGTCCGCGGATGGGTTGGTTCTCCGTAGATACGTTCCTCGTCGCATGGAGTTGGTGGAGGCGTCCGAGGGCGCGGCAGGGATCGGCGGCGGGAGTCTAGGAAGCCGGATTGGTGCGCACTTTTCGACGCCCGCTGCGGCGACACCACGGGTCAAGGGCTCGGGATCTTGTTAGGACGATCAACATGGCCCAAGTCAGGTGGGATGGACGCTGCGTGACACAATATTTTATATGATGCGTACCGTCAACGGTCTATGTTGTCCGATCTCCTGATCGCCGCTTGAATCCCGTGAGTCAGCTCGCGGCGCCGTGTTCAAGCTGACGGACAGTCGCCAGCATGAACCCGCAGGCAAGCAACGCAGACGCGGCCGAGATGCTCCAGGCCAAGGTGAAGGAACCATGGGCTGCGACGAAGCCGAACCCCAGCGGCCCGAGCAGAGCCCCCAGGAACGTGCCGGTCTGCATGTAGCTGGTCGCACCGGCCGGGTTCTCGGGATGAGTCGCCAGCGCCGCGTGGTGCACCAGCCCTGGCCATGCCCAGCCCAGCCCGAACGCCACGAGCGTGGCTACGAGCAGGACCGGGAAGGTGCCGCCGGTCGCCAGCCCGACCATGCCTATCGAGCCCCCGAGGAGCAGAAGCGCCGCGGCTCGCAGGTGCGTCAGGGGGTCAGGTGAGCGGTCAGAGAAGACACCCACAATGATCCTCGCCGTGATCGCCAACCAGCCGGACACCGCCAACAGCCCAGCCGCTCTGCCCGGGGGCTCGCCTTGAGCGATGAGGCCGTCGGCCAGGTACGGGGTCAGGACCGAGGACCCTGTACTGCCAAGCAATCCCCCCGCACCGAGAATCTTCAAGGACAGCCGTGGGCGGACCCTCCTGCGTGGGACCCGGACAGGACTCCTCGACGGAGGACCCGAGTCCAAGCCTCGAGAAGCCGCGACCACCACGACTCCCGCGGCGGCGCACATCCAGTACATATGCCGCCAGGAGAACCCCGACGACGCTGCCGCGTATGCCCCGGAAGCTGCTAGCGAAGCCGCGGCCGGCGCAGCTGCGGCCTTGATGCCGAAGGCCAGCCCCCACCGCCGATCAGGCACGACTCTGGTGATCAGAATGTTCAGCGAGGGCGTCACCGCGCCGTTGACCATCCCCCCGACCAGACAGGCTGCCAATAGAAGCGGCTTGACCTCCGCCACTCCCAACACGACGCAAACACCTGCCGAACACAACGTCCCGACGCGCGCCACGGCGCTCGCTGGGAACCTCACCACAAGCCATCCCCCCGCGCTGGCGAACAACGCCGAGCAGAGGAAGAACGACGAGAAGGCGACGCCGATGTCTGCCGTGCTCAGCTCGATGTCAGCACGCACTGCGAACGCGATCGGGCCTAGAGCCATCACAGGAATGGCGGTCAACGCTGCCACAATCCCCGGGAACATCAGCACCCACACGTGTTGCACACGAGAACCCGGCATACGCGGTGTCGACCATCGACGGAGGGAAGGGTCCGCCCTCCCCATCTGAACTGACTTCAAGCGGGCATCGACGGCACGGAGCCAGGTCGGTCCCCCGATCTGTGAGATGTCCGTTACGCGCATGCCGGCATGCGACTTGCGCCGGCGGTTAATGCCTATCAGGTTCGCCGTGATGGCCTCGACCTGGTGGGCATTGCGTGGCCGCCCCCCATGTACACCTCTCAGTGCTCATGAGCTGTCTCCATTGCAAAACCAACTTTCTATATATCATATATTTATTGTCGCCTATTTTGGGACAGGATTGGCCTGGCCTGGCGCGGGCCACCAAGACCCTTCCCTACCTGATCACGATCGGCGGTTGGCACGGCTGCGACCACACGCGCCCGGCCCGAGAGGGGGACATGGTCGTGCCCGCCATCGAGGTCTCGGCGGTCAGGGACCTGACGAACAGTCCGCCTGCCGCGGACCTGCGGGGGCTGGTCCGGGCCGGGACGACGGCGGCGATCGCGACGTACTGGACTGGCGCCCCTCGCCGTCCTCGGCTGAGTCGTCCAGGCACCGGACCTGCCGTCCGTCTACTTGAGCATTCGACCGGCGTCCACGACGAGCGTGGTACCGGTGACGTAGCGCGCCTCATCGGAGGCCAGGTATAGCACGGCGTTGCTGATGTCGTCGACGTCGACGTACGGAACAGGGATGGTATTCATCGTCCGCGCGATCGAGTCGGGAGCCTCCGCGTCGGCTCGGCCTGGATTCTCGACGTCAGGGAAGAAGAACTTCATCGTGGCGTCATTCTGCATCATGAAAGTGTCCACGTTGCCTGGGCACACCGCGTTGACACGTATGAACTTGTCGCCGAGCTCCAGGGCGAGGGTCTTCGCAAGCCCCACGACACCGAACTTGCTCACGTTGTAATGTCCGATGTTGGGAATCGCCTCCAGACCTCCGATCGACGCCGTTAAGATCACCGACCCGCCGCGTCCCTGAGCCAGGATGTGCGGAACGGTGGCCTTCATCGTGTTGAATGCTCCCGTCAGGTTGACATCGAGCTGCTCCTTCCACTCCTCGGGCGAGATGTCGAGGAGCTGACCGAAAGCGAGAACGCCAGCATTCGCCGCAACGATGTCGAGCCCGCCGAGCTCGGACACTGCTTCTGCCACGAAATCGTTCAGGCCTTCTGCGTCCCGAACGTCGACTTTGGCCGTGACGACACGGCGGTCAAGCTTCGCGATCAGCGCCGCAGTCTCGTTGAGCTCGTCCTCGGTTCCCAACGCGTACGGGACGGTGGGCAGGTCCGAGCAGATGTCCAGAGCGATGATGTCTGCTCCCTGCTCGGCAAGCCTCAGAGCATGGTTACGCCCCTGCCCCCGCGCGGCGCCAGTGACAAGTGCGATCTTGCCTTGGACACGGCCCATGATTTCCTCCATACGCATAGGTGGATTTGTGCTCAAGAAATGTCACTGCAGCGGCGTCCGCTGTCGACCTTGTCGCTAGCGAAGCGCGCCCATCTGCAGGCACGCCAGCACGACGGGCTTGTCGGGCGGTTGCTCCAGCTGTGCTTGGTGCCACGCGCGACGACAGAGTCGCCGGTCGGAGGAACGTCTCCCCTGTCTCGCCGACGGCCACCAGCTCACCGGAGATGATCGTGACAATGTCGATCGTGTCCGACTCGTGAAGGCCGGGTAGGCCAGTTACATCGTCTGTCAAGGCGTCGGCGTTACCCATCGACTCGAGCAGGGCGCGGTATTCCCCCGCTACAATCCCACCCGCTGTCGGGCGCCTTGGTCGTCACGCGGTGGACAAAACCGGTCTTCGCCGGGTTGAGCAGGACCCCCCCTGCCTTGTCGTGGCATCCCGGTCGAGAACCTCGACGGGCAGGCTCTCGACCTGCTAGATGTCACAGATTGTCATCCCGATGCTCTCCAGCCGGACTGACGTCGGCCTTCCTCACCTCGATCGCGGGACACGGCACACTGAGCTCCTTCGGCGGGCGCTTCCTTGCTCCAATGACGCCAGGGGACATGCTCGAATGCGTGGCGACGGTCCTGGAGCGTGCATTCGCGGCCGGTGGCGCGCTGAGGGTCTCACTTCGCCTGGAGACGAGGTCGGCAGCGGGCGTCCTGGTGTTGAACGGTGAAGCAGTAGCATTCGCGGACGACAAGTAGCCCATGACGCCGGGGCTCCACTCGGAGACCGAGGTGTCAGATTCGTCGTCAGCGCGTCGCTCCGCACTGCACGCAGACCAGCGTGCAGGGCTTATCAGTGCGGTTGCTCCAACTGTGCTTGGTGCCACGCGTGACAATAGAGTCGCCTGGCTTCAAAAGCGTCTCACCGCTCTCGGTGATCGCATAGAGTTCACCGGAGAGCAGGGTGACGATATCCACCGTGTCCGTCTCGTGGAGACCAGCGATGTCGCTTCCCTCGCCATCGCGCATCGCGTCAGCACCGCCCAATGCTTCGAGTGAGGCGGCGTACCCCGCGGCAGGGTCCCACTCGCTGTCGGGTGGGAAGGTGGTCACACGATAGACAAAGCCGGTCAAAGGCGGGTCGAGCAGCACCTCACCCGTCGACGCGTCGCCATCCATGACATTGACCGGTAACTTCTCGACCTGCCAGATGTCACAGATCGTGAATCCCTCAGTCGCGCGCCGGACGGGCGTAGGTCCGTCCGAGTCGAACGTCGACCTACCAGCTCCGTCAACACCCGTGACGACCCGACGAGCCTGTGCTTGAAGGTGTTCCCCTGCCATGTCGGCGCCTCTCTATCTACGGATGACAGTGACCGCCAAGGTGAGGCGCGTCACATGATGTAATATATGCTATATGGTGTTCGACTTCAAGAGGTCCTTTGTGAGAAGCGGCCTGGCCCATAACCGCGACGCCGGCGCACCAGTTGAGCTCAGGCCGCGGAGCCGATCCCCACCTGTGCAGCAAACGTGCGCAACTGGCCGAGGAAGTCGTCGAGCTGCTGCTCGGGGAAATCCAGGATCAACAGATCAACGCCCGCCTCTCGGTAGGCCTCGATGGCTGCCCGAACCGTGTCCGGGTCGCCTTCGATGCCCGGACCCTCCAGCCGTCGAGTACTGCATATGTTCGCCGAGATCCGCAGTTGGATCTCGAGCTCCCGGCCCTCGGACAGCTCGTCCAGTCGTGCTTTGGCGGTGCGAATGGCCTCCACGTCGGAGTGGATGGCGTGCCACCCGTCGCCGTACCGCGCTACCCGCCGCAATGCGGCGTCGCCGACCCCGCCGACCACCAAAGGCAGGTACCCCTCCGGTCTCGGAGCGAAGAGGGCGTCACGGAAGGTGACCCGATCGCCGTGGAAATGAGGATCTGGGTTGGTCCACAGCTCCCGCATCGCCTCGATGAACTCGTCGGCAGTCCGACCCCGCTGGGGCCACGGGGCGCCCAGCATGTCGTACTCCGCTCTGACCCAACCGACGCCTACTCCCAGGGTGAACCTGCCCGCCGAAAGCTCGTGGATCGTCGCCGCCTGCTTGGCGAGAAGGATGGGGTTTCGCTGGGGCAGCACCACGACGGAGGTGCCGAGCTTCAGCCTCTCAGACCGGCCGGCGATGAACGCCAGCGTCGACAGGGCCTCCGTAATGCTTCCGTAGGGGTCGGGCAGGGACTTCGGCATCAGAATGTGGTCAGACACCCAAACCGAGTCGAATCCCAGCTCGTCAGCGGCATCTACCGCCGCCATCAGCTCCGCGCGATGTCCGAGCGGGCCGTAGTTCTGGAGGTTGAGGCCGATTCGCATGTGTTTCTCCTTCTGCACGCCTCACGGCGACGTGAGGCCGGCACGTGGCATCCCTAGCTGATCAGGCGCCAACCCGACATGCGTAGCCCGTTCGGCTTCCTCATGACCTAGTGACCCAGCAGCACACCGCTCAGCCCACGACGAGAGTCTGACCGCCATCCACGGTGAGGGTCGCCCCGGTGACGAAGCCAGCCTCGTCCGAGGCCAGGAACAGCGCGGCATGCGCCACGTCCCACGCGTTCCCGGGTCGTCCCTTGAGTGGAGTCCTCGCCGAACGCCTGGCGACGACCTCGTCCCTGGTCATACCGTCGCGCACGTGGCGCTCTACTGCCATCGGCGTGTCGATCAGCCCCGGCAGAATCACGTTCGCACGGACACCGTAAGGCGCGTTGGTGATGGCCAGGTGCTCGGTCAGGGTGACGACACCGGCCTTGGACGTCTGGTAGGTGACCCAGGGATAGTCGATCTTCACAGCGACTGAGGAGATGTTCACGATGGCCCCGCGTCCCTGCTCTCGCATGATGGGCAGGGCGTGCTTGCAGGCCAGCACCATCCCGAGAAGGTTGATCTCCATGATGCGGGTGAACGCCTCCGGAGTGATCTCGGTGACCGGCGCGTCCCCTCCCGCCTCGCTGATGCCGACGTTGTTGTGCAGGATGTCGAGCCCACCCCAGGTGTCGACACAGACGGCCACCAAGCGCTCGATGTCGGCCTCGCGCGTGACATCGACCTCAACAGCGGCCGCGGTCCCCCCCTCGGACCTGATCAGCCCAGCCGTCTCCTCGGCGCTCGCCAAATGGCGGTCGGCCACGAGCACCTTGGCGCCCTCGCGGGCGAACAGAACAGCGGCGGCTCTCCCGTTGCCCACGGTAGCCCCTGGCGCCTGCCCACCGCCCACGACGACTGCCGTCTTGCCGACCACCCGACCGATCGGGTCCATTGCGTTCTCCCCCGTCCACCGCCTAGTCGATGTACTCGGGAGCGTGGGGCCACTCATTCCAGTGGTCCTCCTCGTGCTGGATCCAGATCCGCGCATCCCACGCCTTGCTAATCATCCTCAGACGGCGAAGCGCGAAGGTAGCGTACGACGGGCTGAAGGAGGAAGTGGCGATGATACCCATGTCGACCTCGAGCGGAAAGTGACAGACGTCGCCGGACAGGATGATGTTCTGGTTCGGCAGGCGGACGAACAATGCCAGCGAGCCAGGGGTGTGTCCCGGACTGAAGAGGAGAACGACGCTTCCGTCGCCGAACAGGTCGAAATCATGAGCGGTTTCGATCCAGTCGAAATGACGTGTCGGCAGGAGGTCCTCGACTCGGAAGAACCCGGCCTGCGGTTTGTCGTGCGCCTGGAGGGCGAAGGCCATCTCGCCGGATCCCATCAGGAAAGTGGAATCGGGGAAAAGGTAGAGCCCGCCGGCATGGTCGAAGTGCAGGTGGGACGGGATGACGTACGAGATCTGACTCGGCCGGTAGCCGAGACCATCGAGCTGCCGGTCGATACCCAGGTCACGGTTTCCCGCCATGGGAAGCGCCTTCGAGATCTCCGGATAGTATGCAGCCATGTCGTCCAGGCCGCGCGGGTCGAAACCGGTGTCGAAGAGCACGAGACCGCGGTCGTGTTCGATCAGAAACGACGGGCAGGGCTGGGTGACGTCGAGGGTGGACGTGGCACCGATGAGACCCAGCTCCGCATTGCCTACGTGCCGGGGCTGGCTGACGAAGGCCGCGCCTGGGAGCGCCGCCATCCGCTTGGCTGTTGCACGAGGTGTGTAGAGCATGTCAGGCTTCCTCAGTTCCCCAGCTCGGCCAGTCGCTGTCCGACGTACGGCGTGATGCCTGGAGGCTGAGTGGTCATCCCGGCGTCGACGGGAAGCGCGACCCCTGTGATGTACCGGGCTTCGTCGCTGGCGAGGAACAGCATGGCGTGGGACACCGCCACTGGCTCGATCCACGGCACGGGCAGCAGGTTGAGCGACGTCGCCGGGAAGATCATGTCCTCCCGCGTACCGTTCGGCTTGCCGGTGAAGGCCTCGATGATCGGCTGGTTGAGGTAGAGCGGGGTGTCGACGCCGGTCGGGCAGACCGCGTTGACGCGGATCCAGTACGGCGCAAGCTCGGCGGCGAGAGTCTTCACCAAACCGATGACACCGTGCTTGGACGCGACGTAGGCGGCCCGACCGAATAGTGCGACGAGTCCAGCCGCCGACGACGTGACCGTAATAGATCCGCCGTTCTCCTTCAGGTGTGGGACGACGGCCCGCACGGTGCGCCATACGGCGTTGAGGTTGACGTCCATGACGAGGTCCCAGACGTCGTCATCGTGGTCCGGCCCCAGGGTAGTGTGCGGCACGGCGATGCCGTGGTTGACGATGACGGCATCGAGCCGCCCTAACTCGGCGACGGCCGTGTCGACCGCCTCTCGCATGCCGGCACGGTCGCGTGCGTCGACCTGGTAGGCCAGGCAGCGGCGGCCGAGCTTCTCGACGTGCCGCCTGGTCTCCTCCAGCTCTTCAGGGGTGCCCATCGCGTAGTCGACGTAGGGCAGTTGTTTACAGATGTCGGTGACGACGACGTCGGCGCCCTCTTCAGCCATGCGGATAGCGTGGGACCGCCCCTGGCCCCGCGCTCCGCCGGTGACCAGAACGACCTTGTCGTCCATCTTTCCCATGATGAGAACTCCTCACTTAGCGCTGGGCAGGCGACCCGTGCGGGGAGCGACAGGCCTGGAGCTGCTATTGAGCGGTGTGACCGGCGTCGATCGTGATGGACACGCCCGTCACGTAGCGGGATTCGTCCGATGCCAACCACAGAACTGCGTTCGACACGTCGATCGGATCGATCCAGCCGACGTCGAGCGCGTGCGGCGCCTTGAACCGCGGTATCAGGTTCTCCAGCGTCCGCTCCTCGGCGGGGAGGTCGGGGGCGAATCGCGCGAAGACGGCGTCGTTCATGAGCATGTCGGTCTTCACGTTCGTCGGGTTGACGGTGTTTACGCGGATCTTGTCGCCACCCAGCTCGAGGGCGAGCGTCTTCATGAGTCCGATGACACCGTGCTTCGCTGCGACGTAGTGTCCGATGCCCGGCATGCCGATAAAACCTGCCGTCGAGCTGGTCAAGATCATGGATCCGCCGCCGGCGGCCCGGAGATGGGGGACCGCAGCCTTGCAGGTGTGCCAGACGCCGGTCAGGTTCACGTCCATGAGGTCCTGCCAGTCGGCGTCCGACAGCGACGCGAGCTCACCGAAGTTCAGGATGCCGGCGCCGGCCGAGACGACGTCCAGGTGGCCGAGGAGGGCCACCCCGTCGTCGACGGCACGCTTGAGTTGTTCGAAGTCGCGGACGTCGGCCCGCACCGCAAAGATCTTCCGGCCCAGCGCCTCCACCGCGCTCGCCGTCTCCCGCAGGCCCTCCTCCGTTCCCTGGGGGTAGGGCACGGAGGCGATCCGCTCGCAGATGTCCACCGCGATGATGTCGGCGCCTTCCTCCGCCAGCCTGACGGCATGGCTGCGGCCTTGCCCTTGGGCTGCTCCCGTCACGAGTGCCACCTTGCCGTCTACGCGGCCGGCCATGAGCTCCTCCTGATGCGCGCGTCGAGACCTTCGAACCAGGTAAAGAAATTACATATTATATATCGTATTGGCAGACGGGTGTCGCGGCGGGCTCGGCGGCTTCTAGGACAGCGAGTCCGCGAGGCTGTCCGGCACACCCACTGACTTGAATTCGACGTAGCCGTCAATGCCTTCGAGAGCGAACTCGCGGCCGATCCCGCTGTTCTTGAAGCCGCCCATCGGCGCCTCATAGCCCGCGGGGCTGCCATTCAACTCGACCGTGCCAGTGCGCAGCCGCCTGGCCACATCCATTCCGTGCTGAAGGTCGCTAGTGAAGACGGAGCCGCTGAGGCCGTACCTGGAGTTGTTCGCGATCAAGACCGCCTCGTCCTCGCTCTCATAAGTGAGCACCGAGACCACCGGGCCGAAAATCTCCTCCTGGGCGATCCGCATGTCGGGTCGGACCTGGTCGAAGACGGTCGGTTCGACGAACCAGCCGTGATCGAGACGCGGCGGCCTGCCTCCCACCACGACTTTGGCGCCCTCGGAGCGCCCCGACTCGATGTACCCCTCGACGAGATCTCGTTGGCGAGCCGTGACCAAGGGACCGATCTTCGTGGCGGGATCGAACGGGTCGCCTACGGGCATCTTTTCGATTAAGGCGACCAGCCGCTCGACAAGCTCCGTCTTGCGCCTGCGCGAGACCACGAGGCGCGTTTTGGCGCTGCACGCCTGCCCGGCGTTGCGGAAGGAGGATCCCTCAACGGCTCCGACCGTCAGGTCCATGTCGGCGTCGTCAAGAATGATGCTGGCCGACTTGCCTCCTAGCTCCAGTGTGACCCTTCGGAGATCCTTCCCACACAATGACGCGATGCGTTGACCTGCGGCAGTCGATCCGGTGAACGTGACCTTGTCGACGTCGGGATGGGTGACGAGGTACTCGCTCACCTGCCGATCCGCGGGCACGATGTTCACCACGCCCTCGGGCACGCCCGCATTCTGCAGCATCTCGGCGAGGAGATAGGCGTCCAGCGGCGTCTCCGGTGCCGGCTTCAGCACGACGGTGCAGCCGGCGACGAGCGCGGGGGCCAGCTTCAACAGCGTGAGCAACTGCGGGGCGTTCCACGGCACGACCGCGGCCACGACACCCACCGGCTCACGCGTCACGAGCGCGTTGCCGGTGCCGGAACGCCGCAGCGAGCTGAAGGGGTACTCAGCGCTGATCCTCGCGTAGGTGTCGATCACGATCTGCGGGCTGGTGGCCTGCAGGACCCGGGACAGGGTGATCGGGCATCCCATTTCCTGAGTGATGAGACGAGCGAGCACCTCCCGGTTCTGCGAGAACGCGGCACTCAGCCGACGAAGCAGCTCGATTCTCTCGCCCACTGTGGTCCGAGGCCACGGCCCGCCGTCGAAGGCAGCACGCGCAGCCTGCACCGCACGGTCGACGTCCGCCCTCGACCCGGCAGGAACCTCGGCGAACACCTGCTCTGTGTACGGCGAGACCACCTGGATTCTGTCGTTCGACTTGGGTTCGACCCACTCGCCCCCGATGAAGAGGCGATCGTATTTTCCAGTCCACGCCATGATAAACCCTCGGTCGTGATAGGAAGTTCTCCGTGGAGCCTCGGGACGGGCCGCTGGCTGCTGCGGCGAGACGGTCCAACGGACGACAGTCAGACGATCGGGGCGAGCTGACGGTATTCCTCGATCGGGACTCCGCCCGCCTTGGCGCGAAGAACGTACAGGGCAACGTGGTCGGCCCCTGCGGCCAGGTGCTCCTTCACGCGGGCGGCGACTTCCGCCGCCGAGCCCCACACGAACAGGCGGTCGACCAGTGCGTCGCTACCACCGCCGGCGAAGTCGTCCGTGGTCCAGCCGAGCCGGACGAGGCTCTTGCGATAGTTGGGGTACCCCAAGCGATTCTTGATCTCGGCTCGCAGGATCGAGCGTGCGACCTCCGGGTCCTCTTCCAGCAGGACACCCTGTTCGGGGGCCAGCAGCCGACCAGGACCCAAGGTCTCTCGGGCCAGGTGCGTGTGTTCCGGCGTGACGAGGAACGGATGGGCGCCCTGCGCGTGGTCTCGGGCCAACTCCAGCATGCCGGGCCCCAATGCGGCGAGGACTCGCGGCGGTGGGGCAGGGGGGTGCGGCAGGTCTCCCGCCGGATGCACGTCGATCCCGCGCAGATAGTGTCGCATCGCGTCAAGGGGCTTGTCGTAGGAATGCCCCCGGGCCTTCACCAGTCCTTCGTGACTGACTCCCAGTCCCAGCAAGAACCGATGAGGGAACGACTCGCAGAGCACCCGCTGGGCTGACGCCGTCGCCGACGCGTCACGCGCGTAGATGGACGCGACGCCCGTGGCGACCACGATGCGTCCGGTCCAACTCAACGTAAGCGCGGCGTTCGTGAACGCTTCGCGGCCCAACGCGCTCTCGCCGAACCACAGCGTCCCGAAGCCGAGCTCCTCGATCTCCTGAACCGTGTCACGGAATTCCGGCGACGTCAGGCGCGTGAGCTGGTTGGTCCAGATACCGACCTTGCCAAGATCCATCTTATTCTCTCTCAGTTCTGGCGCGGAACCCGGCCCGCCCGCGGCTGCGCTCACTGGGCTGACACCAGCTGTTTGCCGATCTTTTCGAGACGCGAGACCACGACGGAAAGCCCGTCAAAGGCCGCGGAGCCGACATCGAGGACCAGCCGGTGCACCCCGATGGCCGCGAACTCCTCGACCTGGGCGGGTGAGATGTCGTGGGGGGCTCGAGTGGTGTACTCGAACGGATGATCCATACGGTCCGCCGCGACGCGTTCTTCCTCGATGCGACGCATGATCCCGGCGGCCTCGGAGACCGACAGGTCGTGCCCGTACCAACCGTCACCGTGACGCGCCGCACGCCTGAACGCAAACCTGGAGAGGCCCGCCACGTACAGTGGCGGACTCGCCTGGACGGGCTTGGGCTGGAAAGTGACCGGGGGGAGATGGAAGTGCTTGCCCTCGAACTGAGGATGCGGATCGCGCCAAAGCGCCCGTACCACCGCCATTGCCTCGTCGGTCCGCGATCCTCGCGTGGCCCAGTCGATTCCCATGATGTCGAACTCTTCACGAAGCCACCCGACTCCCACCGCCAGCATGATCCGCCCGTTGCTCACGATGTCGGCGGTCGCCACGACGCGGGCGAGCTGGTAAGGGTTGTGCAACGCGATTAGGTTGACACCCATGCAGAAGCGAATGCTCTCCGTCCTCGCCGAAAGATACGCCGCGAGCGTGTTCGGGTCCAAGGAGGCGAACCGCTCCATTCCCGGAGGCAACCCGCGCGCGTAGTAGGGGTCGATCGACTTGATCTCCCGCGGGACGAGGACGTGCTCGCCACGCCACATCGACTCGATCCCAGCGCTGTCGGCCGCCTGGGCGATCGTGACAATGTCGGCCACCCCGGTGTCCGAGTAGCGGATTCCGAACTTCATGCACGCTCCAGGTCGAGACCGGGCGTCAGGCAGCACCTCGTCACGTGCGACCCAGGACGGCCCGTAGACGGCAGAGAGCGAGACCATCGGGCGGCAGCGCTTCTCTGGACATACTATATATGATGTGGGAATATCCTGCTACCCCTACGCCGGAGGAAACGATGGGCCGTGTCGATGGCAAGATTGCTCTGGTCACTGGTGCTGCGCGCGGGCAAGGCCGAAACCACGCCTGGAGGTTTGCCGAACAGGGAGCGGACGTCATAGTTCTTGACATCTGCGCCGATCTCCCCACGATCGGCTACGCGCTGGGTACCAAGGGCGAGCTCGACGAGACCGCGGCCGGTGTCGAGGCGCGCGGCCGACGCGTTGCTGCCGCCCAGGTAGACGTCCGCGACGCAGAGCGACTTGACGCCGTCGTGTCCGCAGCCGTTTCCCAACTCGGTGGGTTAGACGTCGTCTCCGTCAACGCCGGCGTCTGCGGCTTCGGGAACGTCCTCGACCTGACAGCAGAGGAGTGGAAGGAGCAGATCGACGTCAACCTGACCGGTTCGTTCAACACAGCGAAGGCCACCATCCCCCACATCTTGAGCCAGGGTCGCGGCGGATCAGTGATCTTCACCGCCTCGACCTGCGGTCTTCAGGCCGTTCCCGGCATCGGCCACTACAACGCGAGCAAGTTCGGCGTGGTCGGACTGACCAAGACCCTGGCCTTGGAACTGGGCGAGCAGGGGGTGCGGGTCAACGCGGTGTGCCCGACCAACGTCGCCACCCCGATGTTCCAGAACGACCTCACGTGGAAGCTGTTCTTCCCCGACGTCCAGAACCCCAGCCGTGCCGATGCCGAGGCGCCCAACTCGGCGGCCCGGCAGATGCACACCATCCCAATCCCTTGGGTCGAGGTCGACGACGTCACCAACGCGGTGATGTACCTAGCCTCAGACGACTCCCGCTACGTGACAGGCACGACGCTTGTCGTCGACGCCGGTCGCACTCTGTAATGCTCAGAGAGCTTCTGGGTCAGTGTGCCGTCCACCCACCGTCGACGACTATCTCGGCGCCCGTCACGTAACTGGCGTCGTCGGAGGCGAGGAACAAGGAAGCGTGTGCGACCTCGCGCGGCTGGGCCTTTCGGCCCAGCGGCACGAGACCGATCTCGGCAGACTCGGTTTCGGGAGTTGCCGGACCGGCAAAGAGCGTGTCGATCACGCCTGGGTTGACCGAGTTGACTCGCACTCCCCGGCCGGCATACTCCAGGGCGGTCGACTTGGTCATGATCCGAACCCCACCTTTGGAGGCGTGGTATGCGATCGCGTCAGGGCTCCCGATCTGGGCGTACACGGAGCAGATGTTGATGATCGAGGCGTTGCCCGAGGCCACCAGCGTGGGTAGGACGGTCCGCATACCGAGCCACTGGCCCTCCAGGTTCACACCCATCACCTGCCTCCACCGCCGCTGGGAAAGCGCCTCGGTTCCTTCCGGACTGAAGATCGCAGCGTTGTTCACCAGCGTGGTGAGCGTGCCGCGCACGGAGAGTACGCGGTCGAGCGCAGCGCTCCAGTCGTCCGGTCGGGTCACGTCGAGGCGGAGGAAGTGAACGTCGAGGCCACGCTGTCGAAGCTCGGCCTCGAGTGCTGACCCCTCGTCGGTCAGCACGTCACCGAAGAAGACGGACGCACCTTCCTCGCCGAACAACTCGACGTGTGCGGCTCCGAGGCCCCGGGCACCGCCCGAGACCAACGCGACCTTGCCACTCAGTCGTTCGCTGATGTTCGTCGTCCTCTCAGTTGGTCGGGAGTGTCCCCGACGTCAGAACTCGATCACTGCCTTGCCTCCGAGCTGCTTGTCGAACTCGACGTATGCGTGCGCGGCGGCGTCGATCGTCCACCGATCGGTGAACACCTTGTCGACGTCGACACCGCGATCGGCCACGAAGCGAGCACAGTCCGTCTGCACTACGTCGGAGAAGGTGTACGACCCGATCATCGTGAGCTGCTTTCGGATGACCTCGCGACTCACGTCGAAAGTCGTCTCCGCCTCAGCGTGGCCGACGAAGGCGACCCTGCCCCAGTTCGCCAGGCTTCGCACGGCGTCCCGCCGTGCCCCTGACGAACCCGCCGCGTCCAGTGCACAGGTCACCCCTCGGCCCCGGGTCAGCTCGCGAATGGCCTCCACCGGATCGACCTTGTTCGAGTCGATGGCGTGAGCCGCACCAAAGCCTTCAGCCAGAGCGACTCGTTCTTCTGAGACGTCGACCGCGATGACTGACGTCCCCATGGAGGCAGCCAACTGCACGGCCGACTGGCCCACAGGTCCCAGACCGAAGACGGCGATCGTGTCGCGGGCAGAGAGGTCCAACCTGGTCAACGCACCGTAGGCGGTGCCGGTACCGCAGCAGATTGCTGCTCCGGCAGAGTAGCTCAGCTCATCGGGCAACGGGAGCACGGCGACCGCGGGGACCTTCAGGAAGTCCGCATGGCCGCCGTCGACGGTCGACCCGATGAGCCCGGCCCCGTGCTCGCACATCTGCGTCCAGCCGGCACGGCACTCGCGACACATCCCGCACCCGGTGTAGTGGTAGACCATCACGCGGTCGCCCACCCGGACCGACCGTTCGTCCACCCCGGGCCCCGTCGCGGCGACGACTCCACACGGTTCGTGCCCAGCGATGACGCGAGCGTCGCCATCGAGGTCAGCTGGACCAGTACCGAACGCGGCTAAGGCAGCATTCGCGCCTCCCCGGTAGAACTTGAGGTCACTGCCGCAGATCCCCGACGCCTTGACCTCAATGACCACCTCGCTCGAGCTGGGCACCGGATCGTCGAACGAGGCAATCTCGATCTTACGGTCTCCACGGAAGACGACACCACGCATTGCATCTCCTCGCTGGTACGACGAACGACTACCTGGCCGCCCAGCCGTCACCGAGCTCGCACGACCTCCTGCGGACTACGGGCAGCTGCCGGCGCGGACCCAGCGCAACACGGCGACCTTGTTCACCTCTTCCCGCCGACCTGCACCGCCACCTTCATGCACGGCTTGTCGCCGCGGTTGCTCCAGGTGTGAACGGTGCCACGCTGCACCAGGGTGTCGCCCGGCTTCAGGAGCGTCTCGCCTGTCTCCGTGACCGCGTACAGCTCACCCGAGATGATCGTGACGATGTCGACTGTGTCGGTCTGGTGCAGGCCGACGACGTCGCCGTTCGACCCGGCACGGTCGACGGCCGCTGCCCCGCTCATCGCCTCGAGTGAGGCGCGGTACTCTGCCACCGCATCCCACTCGCTGTCAGGTGGGAAGGTCGTGATTCGGTAGACGAAGCCTCCTTGAGGAGGGTCGAGTAAGACTTTCCCCGTAGTGCCGTCTTCGTTCAGGACGTCCGTGGGCAGGGTCTCCACCCGCCAGATGTCGCAGACTGTGAACCCCGGTGTCGCGACCCGTACGGGCGTCGGCCCGTCGGCCACGAACGTCGATCTTCCGGACTCGTCGAGGCCAGTGACGACTCGGCGGGCCTGAACCTGAAGGTGTTCGCCTGGCATGGTGCCGCCCTTCTCAGAGACGATGAACTGCTGCTGGAGAACCGAGTTTCATCAGCAGGAACAATATATAATGTACGAAATAGGTGTTCGGTCTGGTTTTCGGGACCGGACGAAGCTCGCGGCGGACCGACACCAGGCCACCTCGTCCGCGCGACAAGACTCGACGGACCACGGCTACAAGGCTGTGTGGACGGCCTGTATCTGAGTGAAGTCGTACAGGCCCCAGCGGCCGTTCTCGACGCCGACCCCGCTCCACTTAGCGCCCGCGAACGGCTGATGCGGGAGCGTGACCGCATGTGTATTGACCCACGACGTGCCGCACACGAGCTCACTTGCCACCAGGGCGCCACGCTGCGGGTCGGAGGTCCACACTGATCCGCCGAGGCCGTACTTTCCGCTGTTCGCGCGCTCGACGGCCTCGTCCAGGCTGCCGTACGACAGCACGGGCAAGGCCGGGCCGAACTGCTCTTCGTCCACGATGCGCATCCGATCGTCCACGTTGGCCAGGATCGTCGGCCAGTAGAAGAACCCCGCACGCTCAGGAGCCTCGCCGCCAGCCGCGGCCCGCGCTCCGCGGTGCAGCGCGTCGTCGACGAGGTCCGACACGATCCGCAGCTGAGGCCGATTGTTAAGCGGACCGTAGTCGGTGAGCGGGTCCATGCCGTCACCGATGACGGCAGCACGCGCACACTCTGCGAGCGCCTCGACGACCTCGTCGTACAGCCTTTCAGGAACGTACGCTCGTTTGATAGCGGCGCACGTCTGCCCGCAGTTCACCAGTGCGCGGTCGAAGATACCCCGCGCCACGACGTCCGGCTCGGCGTCGTCCAGGACCACCGCGGCGTCGTTCCCGCCGAGCTCGAGCGTGATCCGCTTGAGGTCTGGCACCGCCGCCGCCGCAACGAGCTTGCCCACCGCGGTCGAACCGGTAAAGCTGATCTTGCGGGTCAGCGGGTGCCCGGTCAACCAGCCGCCCAGCTCCGCACCGCCGCTCACCGCGCTCAGGACGCCGGGCGGGAAGGCCCGCTGAAGCACCTCGACGAGTTTCAGTGTCGCCAGCGGCGTATAGGGCGACGGCTTGACCACCATGGTGTTGCCGGCACGTAGTGCCTGAGATGCCTTCTTCCCCACTGTCTGGATGGGAAAGTTCCACGGCGAGATGGCCACCGTCGGCCCGAGCGGGCGACGGTGGACACTGACCTTGCGCTGATCGCTGTCTTCAGCGATCTCCGGAGTGAGGAGATCGGGATGGGCGTACCACCGGAGCCACTTCGCGGAGGTTGCAACCTCCGCGAGCGAGTCGCGCAACGGCTTTCCCTGCTCCGCGGTCAGAATCAGGGCGAGTTCCTCCGCCACCGTTTCGAGCTCGTCGGCTGCCGCCAGCATGGCAGCACATCGAGCGGCGTCGTCACGGCGCCACGTCTGGAAGGCGCGCTGCGCGCCTTCCATGACGTCGTCCACCTGGCCGCGAGTACAGTCCGGCGCCTTCGCGAGGTGGCGTCCGGTCGCCGGATTCAGCACCTCGAAGACGCGCTCCGCCGTCACGCGCCGCCCGTCAATTGTCATGGCGACGCTTGCCTCGGCGGCAAGGTCGCGCGTCGTCGCATCGGTCGTCCTGGGCACCGCTGTTCCTCACTAGTAGGTCAACCAAGGGTCACCCGCCTCGACCACCCGCCGCTGGTCGCCGGATTCACGTAGCGGAGTTCGACCTCCTGCCCGGCCCGCCTCCCCGAAAGTCCCTTGACGGGGGCGTGGCGTCAGAGCCTTGCGACGGCGGCCGACGGCGGCCCGGCTCCCTCGCACAACTCAGATAGATGCGATCCGTCACACTGGGTGACAAGATCTCCAACCGACTGCGTCTCAAGCGGGCTGCGCAGGCAGCCGCCGACATCTCTCCGGCGTCGCCCACATCCTCCGCGCTCAGTCGTAGATCACGGCCAGACGTCCGGCGTTCTCCCCACGCCGTAGCCTCTCGATCGCCTCGCCGATCTCGTCGAAAGCGATGCGCTCTGTCTCTGACTGAAGATGACCGGCAGCCATGAGCTGCAGGACCTTGGCGTTGTCTTCGTTCGTTCCTCCCTGCGATCCCAGGAGGTCGACTTGGTTCATGGTCAACGCGATCAGGTCCAACGTCCCGAACCGTTCGGCGAGCCCGACCTGGACAACCCGCCCTCCGGGCTTCACGGTCTCGACGGCAGACGCGGTCGTCGTCCCGAAACCCGCGAAGTCGATGATCGCGTCAAGTCCCTCGCCCTTGAAGTCCTCGACGGTGGACGAGACCGCCGCGGCACCCGCCTCAATGATCTTCGGATGCAACGACCGCTTCGTCTCGGCCACGAAGACCTGCGCGCCCGCTCGCAGCGCAATGTGGGTCCCGAGCGACCCGAGTCCACCAAAACCGATGATCCCGATCTTGTCCCCCGCCTTCACGCCGGCGCGCGCCATGACCGCGTGGTAGGACGTCATGCCCGCGTCGGTGGAGACCGCCGCCTGGTCCCACGGCACACCGTCCGGCACCGGCACGAGGACGTCTGTCTGGACCGCCAGCCTCGGTTGGAACCCACCGTCGCGGCCGGTTCCTGGGCCTTCCACGACGGAGCGCACCGCGACCCGGTCACCCACCGAGAAACTGGTGACGCCCTCCCCTATCTGACTGACGACGCCAGCGACTTCGTGACCGAGCGTGATCGGCCGGAACGCCAGGAAATGACTGATGGTGCCCTCGAGGTGTCCCACGTCGGTGTGGCAGATGCCCGCGCCCTTGACCTCGAGCAGGACCTCCCCGGGCCCAGCGACCGGCTCGTCGATCTCGTTCAGGGTGATCGGCTGGTGGTCGCCGACGTACTGCCAAGCCTGCATGACTACCCCTTCACGCCAAGGTCGACGACGAACGAAGGCCTCGCCGCCGAAGCTGACGCCTGCGAGCACCGATCCCGTTCGCTCCGCCGACCCGCTCTATATCATATATCTTCCTGGCCAGCAATACACCGTCGTGGCAGCCCTCCGCAACGAGCGAGGCCTTGCCAGAGGCTGCCTTTCATATATCATGCACATCGTGCCGCTGCTACGGACTGAGTCTTGGCCCCGTTGTCAGCCGCCGGCGGCCTAGCCACCCTAGGAGACCAGCATGGCGAGCTCGACCATCCTGCGCCGGGTCGGCTTCATCGGAGCGAAGGGTGCCGTCGTCCCCCGCTCGGACCACTACCTTCCCGTCCTCAATCCGGCCACAGGTGAGACGATCGGCGAGGCGTACGAGGTCCAGGCCGACGATCTCGACGAGATCGTCGAGCAGGCGCGCACGGTCTACGAGTCCACTTGGCGGACGACGGCGCCGGACGTCCGTGGTGAACTCGTGCGTGCCTGGGCCGATCTGGTCCGTGCGCACCGCGACGAACTGGCCGACCTCGAGGTCGCCGACGTCGGGAACCTTCGTGCCGAAACGATGGGGGACGTCGACGCGTGCGTGCGCGTCCTGACCTACTACGCCGGCATGGCAGACAAGCTCGAGGGCCGCTCCTACGCCCCGTATCCAGGACGGGTTGCCTACGGCGTCAACGAACCGTACGGCGTGGTCGCTGGCATCAACCCGTACAACGCGAACGCCGTCTTCGTGGCCTACAAGGCAGGGCCAGCCGTCGTCGCCGGTAACTGCATCGTGCTGAAGGCACCGGACGTGGCGCCGTTGTCGACGTTCCGGATCGTCGAGCTCGCCCTGAAGGCCGGCATCCCGCCGGGGGTCGTGAACGTGGTCACGGGCCGTGGTCAGGTCACCGGCCCGCTGCTCACACAGCACCCTGGCATCGGCCTGGTGGCGTTCACGGGCGGCCCCGAGGCCGGCCGAGCCGTCATCAGGCAGTCCGCTCGCAACATCGTGCCGGTCAGCCTCGAGCTGGGTGGAAAGAGTCCCGCCATCCTGCTCAAGGATGCAGATCTCCGGCTCGCGCTTCCTTCGGTGCTCCACTCCAACTTCGTGAAGAGTGGACAGAGCTGCGTCGCGGGCTCGCGTATCTTCGTCCACGGCTCGATGTACGCGCAGGTGTGCGACGAGCTTGCGTCCCGAGCGGCCGCGGTCAAGGTTGGACAGCCCACGAATCCGGCCTCGCAAATGGGCACCCTCATCACCCAGCGGCACCGCGACCACGTCGACGTTCTGGTCCAGGGCGCGATATCCCACGGTGCGACCTGTCTGGCGGGTGGCGCCCCCGTCACCACGGGCGACCTGGAAGGCGGCGCCTTCTACGCTCCGACCGTGCTCGTGGACGTCACCGACGACAACCCTGCCGCGACCACCGAGGCGTTCGGTCCGATGGCGAGCGTGCTGCCCTACACCGATGTCGACGAGGCGCTCTTCCGTGCCAACAGCAGCCCGTTCGGTCTCTCGGCGCAGGTGTGGGGCAACGACGCATCCCAGATCCAGCATCTGGTGCAGAACCTCTCCGCCGGGACGGTCTGGGTCAACGCCTACCGCGCCATTCATCCCACTGTTCCGTTTGGCGGCATGAAGGAGAGTGGCTATGGTCGAGAGAATGGATTCGAGGCTCTCCGCCTCTACACACAGTCCAAGGCCGTGGTCTGGGATCTCTCGACCGAGCGCCCGCTGCCGTATACCTGAGGTCGGTCAGCTCGTCGGGACACCGCTTCCGGTGGCCAGGTCACCGAGAGCGAATAGCAATCGGGACGAGCTCGTCGCTGTCCGCGGTACGTGAGACGTGGACAGTCTCGACATTCGGGATTCATTACGCCGACGAGTCCTCGCCACGCCCACGAGTCCACCGGGGCTGCCGGACGGTCCGAGATCCAACGTTCGTCCCGTCGGTGGCACGAGCTAGCACGAGCTAGGGGGTAGCACAATGCGGAAGAGGGCTGAACCGGAAGTTCTCGAAGATGTTCTCGAGCCAGAGCTGCCGATCGTCGACGCTCACTACCATCTCTGGGACCGGGATGCGTCGATGCAGCGAGAGGACTACCATCTCGACCATTTCATAGACGACCTCGCCAGCGGTCACAACATCGAGTCTACAGTGTTCGTAGAGGCAGAGGCCCGTTACCGCCCGGACGGACCCGCTCAACTGCGCTGCGTAGGCGAGACCGAGTTCGCGAACGCCTCGGGGGAAGAGGCTGCCGCACGCGGGCTCAAGACGCGTATTGCCGCAGGTATCGTCGCGTACGCCGATCTCGACCTCGGCGCCGACGTCGATGCTGTTCTCGACGCGCACCAGGCCGCCGCGCCGGACCGGCTGCGGGGAATTCGGGACATGGCTGCTCTTGATCGCTCAGCCCCGGAAAGGGATCCGCACCGACTGCTGCAGCCGGATTTCCGTCAGGGCCTGCGGCGCCTCGCGGCTCGCGGTCTGACCTTCGACTTATATGTCTTCCAGGTCCAGCTCGGGGACGCGATCGCCACCGTAAGGGCGCTTCCCGAAGTGACCTTCGTGTTGAACCATCTCGGCGGCCTGATCGGCATCAGGCCGTGGGTCGGGCGCAGGGACGAGCTCTGGGCACAGTGGCATGACGACATTGCGACGATTGCCCGTGAGCCGAACGTGTACCTCAAACTCGGCGGGCTCAACATGTTTATCCCCGGCTTCAACTGGCACCATGGAGATCGGCTGCCGTCCTCGACTCAGCTCGTCGATGCGACTGGCAAGTACTACTCACACGGCATAGAGAGTTTCGGGCCGGGCCGCTGTATGTTCGGGAGCAACTTTCCGCCGGACAAGCTCTCTGGCTCGTATCGTACGTTGTGGAACTCCTTCAAGCTCGTCGCCTCGGTGTACACGGCCGAAGAGAAGGCGGCCATGTTCGCTGGGACGGCCAGTCGTGTTTACCGCCTGTAGCTGCCCACCCGTCGTCACCGCGTGGCGGCGGTCCGAACAGCGAGGCCATTCGTTTCGTTCTACTGAGGAACATTTGCAACTCGTACGCACGTTCGCCCGACGTTGGCGTGTCCGCAGGGCCGTCACCACTCTCCCGAGGCCGTCCGGCCGCGTTGCCGACGGGTCTCACGTCATACAGGTCAGCCGGTCGGTGGCGCCGGCCGGAGAGGGGTAGTCATGGGCAAGATGACCGGCAAGGTCGTACTCATCACGGGCGGGGCAAGGGGGCAGGGTCGCTCCCACGCGGTGCGGATGGCCGAGGAGGGCGCGGACATCGTCGTGACGGATGTGTGCGAGCAGCTTCCGTACGTCGATTACGACATGGCGACGCCAGCGGACCTCGCTGAGACCGTGGCTTTGGTCGAGAAGCTGGGGCGCCGTTGTTTAAGCTATGTGGCTGACGCGCGGGATGTGACGAAGATGCGTGAGGCGGTCGACGACGCCGTGGGCCAGCTCGGCCACCTCGACACGGTCATCGTCAATCACGGCATCTCCACCCGGCACGGTGTCGAGAGCGAGGAAGCAGACGAGATCTGGGACCTCATCGTCGACACCAATCTGTCCGCCGTGTTCAAGACCGTCCGAGCCGTCCTTCCGCACATGAAGGCGAAGGGGGGCGTGATCCTTGTGACGGCATCCGCCGCGGCGCTCGTTCCCCTCTTCGGAAACACCGCCTATGCCGCGGCCAAGCACGGGTTGATCGGCTTGGTCAAGACGCTCGCCGCAGAACTCGCGCCGTACTGGATCCGGGTGAACGCGGTGTGCCCCACCGCTGTTGCGACGCCGCTGTTCCTCAACGAAGCACATGTGCGCGCCTTCTGTGGGGACGACCCGAGCAAGACAGTCGAGGACATGGTGTTTCCAGCGCAGTCGCTAAATCTGCTTCCGGTTCCCTGGATCGAGCCCGAGGCGGTGTCGAGCGCCATGCTGTATCTCGCTTCTGACGATGCCAAGTACGTCACCGGGGTCGCGCTTCCGGTCGATGCTGGCATGACCTCCCAACCACCCGGAATCACTCCCTTCGTCGGCCAGCGACTCGCGGAACTGTCGCAGTGACGGCTGCCGGAGCCCCCGGCCTGAGGCCGACGATAGTTGAGGCCCTCGCCGATTTCACGTGTGCGACTGATTTCTCGAAACTGCCGCCCGAGGTCGTCGCGGAATCCAAGCGAGTCCTTCTCGACTCCATCGGCTGCGGCCTCGCCGGGAAAGACCAGCTTAAGGGGATCGTCGGCATCGAGCTCGCGAGTCTCAGTCACGGGGCTCGAGACGATGCCACGGTCATCGGGAGCAGTGAATCAAGCTCGGTGTTCGGCGCGGCGTTCGCCAATTCGGAACTGATCAGTGCGCTGGACTTCGACGCGATCCTCGCGCCCGGGCACGTGGCACCCGTCGTGATCCCGGTTGCGCTTGCCTCCGGAGAGTCGGCGGCTGCCAGCGGGAAGGAAGTACTTACAGCGATCGCGATCGGACACGAAATCTCCTGTCGCATCGCTTATGCGATGGACGGTCTGCGTGACGTCGAGAGCGGAAAGGTCCTGCAACGGCCGGTTGTCGGCTATAGCTGCATCGTTTTCGGCGCCGCGGCGACGAGCACGAAGCTCATGAATCTCCCGCCAGGGCCGACAGCGAGCGCGATCGGTATCGTCGGCAGTATCGCACCCGTCCATTCGCACGGTGCGTGGAGCGCGCACACTCCCAGTACGACAGTCAAGTACATGGTCGGTGGCGCGTTCGCACAAACCGCTTTGACGGCCGCTTACATGGGAAAATTCGGCCATCGCGGAGACCGCGAGATGCTGGACGACACGGAGTTCGGGTTCCCACGGTTCATCGGAACCTCGCGGTGGGACCATCGGTCCATTACGCGTGGGCTGGGAGTCGAATGGCTGTTCCCCAAGGCCCAGACGTACAAGCCGTACCCTCACTGTCGGGTTCTCCATGGTCTGATCGACACACTCGTCTTGCTGGTCGAGGAACACGACCTGAAGCCTGACGAGATTCAGGAGATTCGGTCCTGGGGCGAGGGTTGGCACCGCCAGCCCACGTGGCTGAACACGAACATCGAGCATGTCGTCGACGCCCAGAACAGCATGTCTCACGGCCTGGCTCTGGCGGCTCACCGCATCCCCCCGAGCAAGCGATGGCAAGACCAACAGGTCGTGTTCGACTCGTCCGTCATGGGTCTGATGACCAGGGTGGTCACAAAAATTCATCCGAGCTATACCGGGTACCTTAATGAGTATCCCGCGAACCGGCCGGCCCGCATCGAGATCGACGCACGGGGAACTATGTTCGCGGCCGAGCGAATGTTCCCGAAAGGAACTCCGTCGATCGACCCGTCGACCACGATGTCCACGGAGGAACTTGTGGCCAAGTTCCGGACCAACGCAGACGGTGAGCTGCCAGACGCAGCTGTGGATGCGATCGTCGCGACGGTTCTCGACCTTCAAGAAGTCCCCGATGTCCGAGACCTCACCCGGCTCCTGCGGCCGTAATTGCCATGTCTTGTCCTAGTAGCGCCGCCGCTCCAACCACTGCCTACTGGACCACGGCCCGTCGGCGCGCGGGGGCCGTTGGCTAGCGCCGTGGCCGGGGTAACCATTGTCGGCTGGATCGCTCAGATCACTCAGACCCCGGTGAACCAGCAACCGTTCTCATCCTCGATATATTGTGCATCTTACCGGGCCGAACTTAGGAGGACGGGTGAGGCCACTTCAGTTCGAACGCAGTCGGGGCGATATTTCCCCGACAATCAACTCGGCTCGGGTGAAATACCTTGCAACGAGATCCGTCTCTTCGGGCGTGCGGCCCGAGATCGCTAAGTCGTGGCAGCGGTCCCGGGCGAGCGGCTTCGTGTCCACAACAGCGGACTGGGCGCCGGTGCATTCGCCTCCCGACAAATGCGGTCTCTCCCGGGCCTTCGATCAGGAGCTGCGCTCGCGGCTGGCCACACTTGACCATTTGCGGCTCATGGCCATCCTGGTGGACCGCGGCTCGGTCGTCGTCAGTCACTACGGTCTTCCCGACGCCGCTCGGAACCCGCAGCTCCTAAGGTTCGGTGGCCTCCCACCGATTGGCTCGTCCCTGTCTGAGGCAAGTATCGGAACCCATGCAGCGAACATGGCGTTGGAGTCGGGCGGTCCCGAGCAGGTCGTCGGTCACGAGCACCTCCACGAACGTTATCTGGGTACCCATTCGATCGCGATCCCGATCATCAGCCCGACAACCCAGCGCACCGCTGGGGCCCTCGTGATCGAAAACGCCATGCCAGCGAGCGCACTCTTGCTTCCCTGGGCGTCCGAGATCGCCGCTGCCATGCGCCAGAGCCTGCGGCAGGACTCCAACGAGCGCGAGATGCTGTTGATGCGCGACTTTCTCTCGGCGCGGGCCGCCAACCGCCGCCCAGTGATCTGCCTCAACCAGCAGACGTTGCTGTGCAACGTCGGGGCTTCGCGGCTGCTCGGCGGCGGCGACCAGGCAACGCTGTGGGAGTATGCGTCCCAGTTCCTCATGGGCGAGCGACCCGACACCGCCGTTCTCACGCTCACCAACGCGGGGCCACAACACGCGCGCTTCGAGCGGATTCCCGGTCGCGACGGCCCAGTAGGTGTTCGCATCACGCTGCGCCCGCGCAAGGATCGGCCAGCATCGGGCCGGCTGCGGCCGTCTTCAGGAAGCGGTCTGACGTGTTCGCTGCCAGGAAAGAGCCGCCGATGGAACCGACTGCTCGAGGATCTGCAGTCGGCACGTTCCAGTTCCGACCGCGTCGTTCTCGTCGGAGAATCAGGAACCGGCAAGCGGCACATCGCTCGCGCCCTCGTGCCCTCCGACGCTCTCGAGGTCGACTGCTCGGCCGAGGCCGAGATGCTCCAACTTCTGCGCCAGCGGCGTTCAGCGCCGTGTCCCCTGATCGTGACCCACCTCGAGCGGCTGTCCGACGCCGCTATGGCCGAGGTCGAGGAGATCGTTCTCGGCGACCAGCACCATGAGGCGCCGGTCGTGCTCACGCTCACGGAGGTCTGCGGGGAGGCCGCTCGTCTCACCCAGCGCGGAACCGGTGTCGGTCCATGGGTCAGAGTTCCCGCACTGCGTGATCGATTAGACGATCTTCCGGACCTCGTTGCCGAGATGACCGCCAGTCGCACCGAGGCCGGCCGTGAACCGGTGCGCTGGCTGCCAGACGCTTTACAGGTTCTGGCCCGGGTGGACTGGCCCGAGAACCTGCGGTCGCTCGAGTCGGTAGTCGACGGCGTCGCGCGCCGCTGCCAAACCGGGTACGTCGATTCACGCCAGCTTCCGGACGGCGTCCAAGCCAGGGCCGCTGGTCGCCAGCTCACCCGGCTGGAACAACTCGAAATTTCTGAGCTGCTGGCGTCCCTGCGCGAGTCAGACGGTAACAAGTTCGCGGCCGCTCAACGGCTGGGAATCGCCCGGTCCACGCTCTACCGGCGGATGCGCTCGCTAGGTCTTGATCTTGCTTTGGTCAACTACTGACAGGCAGCTCGAAACACGCGCGGCCAGTCGCTCGCAAGTCTGAGCGGAAATACCAGCTAAGTGGGCCTGGAGCGCTGGTCGACGATCGACATCCTCGACGACAACGTCCGGGTCGGCGGGCAACGCAACGCTGGAAGAGATCACACCCGGAGGGATTAGCCGCGTGGTCGCGATCAACCTTCAGGGAATGGTCCTGACGTGCAAGCACGTCGTCCCTGTGACGCGTTGGCAGGGCGCTGGCGTGATCACCGACATCTCGTCCAACGCGGTGCTAGTCGACTACCCCTACGCGGGCTACCAGACCTCCAAGGCGGGCATCGTGACGTTCACGCCGCACCTGACGATCGCCAATGCGCCTACGGCATCCGCGCCAACGTCATCCTCCTGGTTTTCATGGACACGCCCATGGCGGTCGAACACAAGATCGGCATGGAGGCTCGGGCGCCGGGTAATCCCCAGCGTTGCTGGCGTTGGCGCGGATGCAGGCGTGTTCGGGGCGTTGGGGCCAGAGCCTGAGGTCGGGTAGCGATGCCGGAGACTGTCGCCCCCCTTGACCTGGACGAGGTCGATCACAACACGTTCATCGGCCGGCAGCCGCGGTGGACTCCTCAGTCGCTCGTCTACGGCGCCCGGATCGCGGGCCAAGCCGAACTGGTCGAAGGCGAAGAGCCCAGGCCTCGGCCGACCGTCCCCGCCCCCTGCCCGTGCGCGAGTCCCGCGGTGCCCCGTGGACATCACCAGCCCACCCGCCGCGGGCCGACCAGGCATCCGATGGGTCACGGCACATCCCGCCGGTGGTGGAGACGCGGCTGTCCGTCCACCTCGGCGCCGCGAGGTGAGAGGCGCCCAAAGCCGGGAACTCGCAGCAGTTCGCCGTGTGGACCCGACCGCCAGCGACTCCGTCTGCAACGGGGTCAGTGACAATGCTAGGAGCTGGGATGGGCAGGATCGCGCAGACTGACGGTCTCACGGAGGTTCAGGCCGACATTCTGTCGGCGGTGCGCATCTTTGTGGACAAGGAGATTCTGCCGCACGCGACCGAGCTCGAGCACAAGGACGAGTTCCCGCACGAGATCGTCGAGCAGATGAAGGAGATGGGCCTGTTCGGGATCACGATTCCGGAGGAGTACGGCGGGCTCGGCGAGTCGCTGCTCACCTACGCGCTGGTGGTCGAGGAGGTCGCCCGCGGCTGGATGAGCGTCTCGGGCGTCATCAACACCCATTTCATCCTCGCCTACCTGCTGATCCAGCACGGCAGCGAACAGCAGAAGCAGCGGCTCCTGCCGAGGATGGCGACCGGCGAGATCCGCGGCGCCTTCTCGATGAGCGAGCCAGGCTGCGGCTCGGACGTCTCCGCGATCACCACCCGGGCCGACCGGGACGGCGACGAGTACGTCATCAACGGCCAGAAGATGTGGCTGACCAACGGCGCCCGGGCCGGGATCGTGGCCACCCTGGTCAAGACCGACGAGGGCGCGTCCTCGGTCTACCGGAACATGACGACGTTCCTGTTGGAGAAGGAGCCGGGGTTCGGTACCACCGGTGGGATCACCATTCCCGGCAAGCTCGAGAAGATGGGCTACAAGGGCGTCGAGACCACCGAGATGGTGCTCGACAACCACCGGGTGCCGGCGACGTCGGTTCTTGGCGGGCCCGAGGCGGCCGGCAGGGGCTTCTACCAGATGATGGACGGCGTCGAGGTCGGCCGGGTCAACGTCGCCGCCCGCGCCTGCGGCATCATGATCCGTGCCTTCGAGCTGGCGATCGCCTACGCCCAGCAGCGCAGGACGTTCGGCCACCAGATCGCCGACCACCAGGCGATCGCGTTCAAGCTGGCCGAGATGGCGACCAAGGTCGAGGCCGGCCACCTCATGATGGTCAGCGCCGCCCGCAAGAAGGACCGCGGCGAGCGCAACGACGTCGAGGCCGGCATGGCCAAGTACCTCGCCAGCGAGTACTGCCACGAGGTCACCACCGACGCCTTCCGCATCCACGGCGGCTACGGCTACTCGAAGGAGTACGAGATCGAGCGGCTGTTCCGCGAGGCGCCGTTCATGCTGATCGGCGAGGGCACGTCCGAGGTCCAGAAGCGCATCATCAGCCGCGCCCTGCTCAAGGAGTACGAGATCCATCACCAGTAGCGGTGTCCCACCGCCGCCGCGCATAGTGGACTTCCACGTGATCGGGTGAGGCACAAAGCTTGTGCCCGCAGCGCTGTCTGTCCGCAGGCCTCGAGACCGAGCGGTGGACCGTGCTACCCGACATCCGCGCCCGACGACGCTCCACCAAGACAGCGAAAGCGGGGAAGGCCCCCGGCAAGCCCACACAGGGCTTGACACGCAACGCGCCCGAAGCACGCGAACACGGGGCGACCTTCCCCGCCCACGATCGTCCGCGCCGCGCCGCGCCGCGCCGCGACACGGCCAGGTCAAGCCAGCGCACCCGCCAGCCTCCGCTGGACAGACGATCCTCCATAGAGAATCAGTCGAAGCGGATCACTCCGCGAATGTTCCTGCCTGCGTGCATGTCCCGATAGCCCTGCGCCACCTGGTCGAGCGTATAGGTGTTGGTGACCATGGCGTCGAGGTTGAGCTTGCCCTCCTGGTAGAGGCGTAGCTGACGAGGGATGTCCCTGGTGGGATTCGTCTCGCCGAAGAGGGAACCGACGAGCCGCTTCCCCGAGAGCACGAAGTCGAACAGCGGGATCTGAGCCCCGACGTCGACTGTCGGGGCGACCGCGGTGAGCACGCAGGTGCCGGCCTTCCGGATGGCAGCAACCCCCTGTCCCACATGCTCGGGCTTGAGGACGCCGACCGTGATGACGACCGAGTCCGCCCCCTGGCCGTTCGTGAACTGCCGGGCGATCTCGCTGGCCTCCTCCATCGACGCGACCGCATGTGTGGCGCCGAGCACCATCGCCTTCTCACGCTTGAAGGCCAACGGGTCCACGGCGATGATCTGGGACGCCCCGGCGTGCACCGCTCCCTGCAGTGCATTGGCGCCGATGCCGCCGATCCCCATCACGACGACGATGTCGCCCGGCTGGACATTCGCGGAGTTGACCGCCGATCCCCAGCCGGTGCCGACAGCGCACCCGGCGAGGCATGCCTTGTCCAGGGGGATGTCTTTGTCGATCTTGATGACCGACGTCACTGGCGCCGTCGTGGTCGCTGTGAATGTCGAGATGCCGCACATCTGCCCGACGGGAGTGCCGTCGGTGAGGTGCAACCGGTAACTGCCGTCACTCGACCGCACCCCTGCAAGCATGCCGGCACTGAGATTGCACAGCGTCTGCATTCCGGAAGCGCAGTAGCGGCAATGTCCGCACGAGGGCATCGACGAGAAGACCACGTGGTCGCCTTCGTTGATCCCCCTATCGTTGGCGAACGCCTTCGTGACGATGCCTGCGCCCTCGTGTCCCGTGGCGAACGGATACGTGCCGACGGGTAGGTCGCCCGTCGCGATGTGGTCGTCCGAATGGCACATCCCCGACGCGACCAGTGTGACTTGGACTTCGTCGCGGCGCGGGTCGTCCAACTCGAGGTCCGCGACCTCGAACTCGCCCGGCGCCTGCCGAAGGATGGCTCCACGGGTCAGCATCAGATGGTCACCTTCAGTGAGAGGTTGATTGCATATCATATTCTATATATGTCGGAAGGCGGCACCGAGACCGTGGAACGCTCAACTGAGCGCGCCAGAGCCTGCAGTTCCGCCGGGCCCTCCAACTTGGAAGCGCTGTCGACCGACGTGCGGATTCGCGACCCACGCGGCCAGCACTATGGCCCTGACCAAGCCAGGGCACGTCACAGATCAGGTCGGTGGTGCCGGCGCTCGGAAGTGTCCGAGCCGCCCTCGGCGGACCTGGCGGGGAGCGGGCCCGAGCAAAGGGCACCTGACGTTGCTACGCGTCGTGATCCCGCCGCGACGTCAAGAAACTCGGCCGGGTGATGTTCCGGAAGCCGGCTCCGCGCCTTCCGGATCCCACAGACCTTGCTTCTCCAGCGTGTCGATGAGGCGGTCCGCACCTTCTAGGATGTGGACCGCCATCAAGGATCGTGCTCTTCGGGCGTCGCCCCGCCGAAATGCCTCAACGATCATTGGGTGCTCGGCACGGGCACCCGCGACCTGGCCCTCGATGGTGGCGTAGAATCTGTTGGGCAGGTGCCTGACGACTGCACCCTGAAGCAATGCAAGGCGGTGCGAGTCTGCTGCCAAATTGACCTCGCGGTGGAACTGGTGGCCAATCTTGGCGATGGCTGCCTTGTCGTCGCTCGCGATGGCACGGTCATAGTCCTCCAGATTTTTTTCGAAAACCCTCAATCGTTCCGGTGTCATGTTCATGGCGGCGCGGGCCGCGAGTTCGCTGCCCAGTTCTGCCTGTGCCCAGAACAGATCACGGATGTCCTGTTGGGTGAAGGGTGCTACGACGAAGCCGCGGCGAGGTTCGAGACGGACGAACCCCTCACTCCTCAGCGTAAGCAGTCCCTCACGCACCGGGGTATTGCTTACGCCCAGAGCCTCGGCGATCCGCTCCATGCGTAGGAACTCACCTGGGCGAACGGCCCCGGATATGATCAGCTCCCGGACGTACGTCGCGACCTCTTCTGGCAACTGCATCCGCTTGGATCCGCGGCCGCGAGCAGCCACTACGCCCCCCTCGGCATCGGCAACATCACAACCAGGTCCGTGCCGCCACCCGCTCGAGCGTCTCGACCGCGTCAGCCAGTCCGTTCGGCTCGTACGGCATCTCGAGCACCACTTCGTGGAAGCCGAGCTCGGCGTATCCAGCAAGGTTGTCCTTGTCAATGGGGCCAGACCTCGGGTCCGGACCTGACCCCGGCTTTGCGACGAGCCGCAACTCGCTGAAGTCTCGGCCGACGTCGTCACAGGCTGCTTTAAGATGGCCGCGGTACCGCTCGAGGGCTTCCAGGCTCTGCTTTGCGGGGAGCCAGCCATCGCACGACGACGCGATGAGCCGCATCGCCATCCGGCTGAAACCTCCCCACAGGAACTCGACCGGTGCCGGAGCGGTCGGCCTCATGAGGAAGGGCTTTTCGGCGGGTTCGTCGCCCTCAACGTGCACGGAGTAGCTACGATTGCCTGCGCTGATCAGCTGCTTGATCTCGGCGATGTCGGATCTTGCGCGAGTGCCACGTCGCTCGAAGGGCATGCCGACGGCGTCGTACTCGTCGCGGAGCCAGCCTGTCCCGACGCCGAGCGAGATCGGGCGCTCGGTCAGCCATGACACGCTAGCGATCTGCTTGGCGAGCAGTGCGGGCTTTCGTAGCGTCATGATGATGATGCTCGTCCCGATACGTGCCTCGGGAAGCTGCGCGGCCAGCCACGTCAGCGTGAGAAGCGGATCCAGCCACGGTGTGTCCGCACGGAAGGGACGCTGACCGTCCTCGGTGTGTGGGTAAGCCGAGGCGCTGGTCTCGGGTAGCAGCACGTGGTCGCCGACCCAGAACGAGCTGTACCCCATCTCTAGGGCGGCCCGGCACATCCCTAGCAGCTGAGCGGGCGGAAGCCTGTCGCTGGCGAGCGGGAGTCGGACGCCGACAGGGATGGGTGGACTGCTGACCATGGAAACCTCGGGGGTGTGGCGTGACCGACGCTGCTCAATGCGAGCATCATATATGTTCTATGTTCAGGGTGCCCGAGACGGCCGGACTGGTCCCCAGCCGGTACACACCATAGACGCGTCGTCCCTGCAGCGGGTGGTCGCTGGCTGGGGAAGGCGAGGTTCGGTTCGGGCGCGAAGGAGGCCTTGTCAGAGGGGTAGGGGAGGTGCACGGAGGCCGCTTGCGGGAGGGCTCGCTGTCGCTGTCACGGTTCGGGCGCGTGGACGGCCCGCGCGAGTGTCGCGAGCCTGGTCGCAGACTGGACACCGCTCATCGGCCTGAGCCGTGGGCCTGGTGCCGAGTCGACCGCAGAGTCGACACCGCACCCGGCGTCATGAGGCCGACGCGTCTTCCGCTTTTTCTGTCCAGAGCCCCTGATCTTCGAGCCTCGCGATGAGGTGCTCGCCACCCTCCAGGATGTGCTGCTCCATGAGCAGGCGCGCCTGGCGCGCATCCCGCTTTCGCAGGGCAGTCAGGATCATGGGGTGCTCGAAGTGGGCACCTTTGACCTGGCCCTCGATCGTGGTGTAGAACCTGTTCGGCAGGTGTTTCACGACGGAAGCCAGCAAGAGGGCAAGGCGACGTGAGCCTGCAGCGAGGTTGACTTCGCGGTGGAACAAATGCCCGATTATCGTGATCTGCTCGCTGTCGCTGTTCGCCACTGCCTGGTCGTAGCGCTCAAGATTCGCCGCCAGCCGGTCTAGCTGCTCGTCGGTCCTATTCTCGGCGGCGCGTGCGGCGAGTTCGCCGGCGAGTTGGGCCTGGGCCCAAAAGAGATCGCGGATGTCTCGCTGGGTGAACGGCGCCACGACGAACCCGTGGTGGGGCACCAGACGGACGAACCCCTCGCTTTGCAGGGTTAGGAGCCCTTCACGGACGGGAGTGTTGCTCACGCCTACTGCCTCTGCAATAGGCTCCATCCGAAGATACTCACCGGGACGGACAGTCCCAGAGACGATCAGTTCGCGAACGTAGGATGCGACTTCGTCGGGGAGCTGTGTTCGTTTCGTTCTCCGCTCCGGGGTGATGCCAACCATGGCGCTCGTTGTGCCCTTCTCCCGGTTACTCTAGCGAACGGCAGTATTTTATCCAGGATACGCGATCCCATGGGGATCCGCCGCGGAGTGCCGGGCATCCTCCGGCCGCGTGCGATCTCGTGTCCTGTCTCGGAACGGGCGTGGAGCGTGTCGCCGTGCTCGGTGGGCATGTCAGACCGGGGGCTCCAACGCCTGGACAAGATCCTCGAAGGCGCGGGAAGTGACGTTGTCGTCGGTAGCCTCGAACGTGCTGGGCCTGTCTGGCCGGGTGCTGCTCAAGGCGCCCGGGTCGGGAGCCACCGACCTGGTGGTCTTCTCGGAACTGGCCAGGAGGCAGCTGCTCCAGTCCGGTCGGGTCCGCCGGCAAGTCCAAAGACGGCGGATTGATGTGATGATTGGGCCGTGGACCGCAATCCGCAGTCGTGCCGATCTTCGGTGAGTGGCACCGAGCGGAGGACGCCGACAATGGTGCCCAGTTCACGCAGTTGGGCTGGTGGTGGTGGGCCAGTCCCCGGCGGAGGCGAATTCGGTGGCGAGGCCGGCGAAGGCGTCGTCCACGGTGGCCGCCAGGCTCCTGCCCGTGTCGGTGGTTCGCCACACGCGCACAGCGACGTCGAATGCGCTCACGGCGACCGACGCGACCACCGAGGCCCGCATCCCGGCATCGGCCTCGACGCCGAGCCGGTGCCCCAGCGCCTCGGCCAGCACCGCCCGCCAGTACTGGTACTTGCGCAGTTCCTGGGCGCCCAGCGAGGGAGTCGAGGCCACGAGCTGACCCAACGCGATCGAGCGTTCCCGGTCCTGCGAGAACGCCTCCACGAGCGGGTCCAGCGCCGCCCGCGCGACAACCATCAGGGGTTCACCCTGCGGGCGTGAGAGCGCGGTAGCGTGCAGCGCGTCGGCTCGGGCCTCCAGCTGCGCCAGGATGACGTCGTCTTTCTTGGCGAAGTACCGAAAGAAGGTGCTACGCGAGCCCCCGGCCGCAGCCGCGATTTCGTCCACCGTCGTGGCGTCGAATCCGCGGTCGAGAAACAACTGCAACGCGACCGTCGACAGCTCGTCCCGAACGGTCTGGCGCAGCCGCTCGCGCAGGCCTACCGCCGCCGCGCCAGAAGTATCCGTCGGGTGCGAGCCCGCAGCTGTGCCTCCTGCAGCCGAGCCCGTAGCAGTCATCGGCCACCTTCCTTTCGCGCGTGCCGCCACCAGGGCACAACTTCTTGTACATCCTCCCTGGGCGTGCCCCTCGCGGTCGTCCGCTGGTGCAGCCCAGTGGGAACAAGCGCGGAGGGAAGCGCAGATCACACTGTGTTCGTCAATCATGCCATGCAAGACGGGATACAGTACTGAGACTGAGTCTCAGATAGGTACTCAGTCCGCCTTCGCATCTCGACGGCTTCCGCCCCGGTCCGCGCCTGACGACCCAGGCATTCGGGGCCTAGCTCGCGTCGACGAGCCGGCCGGGTCTGCTTGAGGAGTGCGCTTGACGCGGGCAGCGAAGTCGATGATCGTGCAGCAGGCTTCGGCACCCGCCTACGGTGCGTCGACGGCGGTAGTCTTCGGCGTCCTGGTGCTGGCTGCGCTGGCTTATGCACTGCAGGCGTCGATGGTGTCCCCTGCCCTCCCCCAGATAGGAAGCGAACTCCATCTCAGTCCGGTCGGCCGATCGTGGATCATGACGTCCTTCCTGTTGAGTTCCTCTGTGGCGACGCCTCTGCTCGGCCGCCTGGGTGACGCTTGCGGCCGCAAGCGGATGCTGGTCTGCGCTCTGGCCGCCTTCGCCGTCGGAAGTCTGATCGCCGCACTGGCCACGTCACTGTCCGTCATGATTGTTGGGCGATTGGTGCAGGGTACGGCCGGTGCCATCTTTCCGATTGCCTTCGGCATCATCCGTGAGACCTTCCCGCGAGAGCAGGTCGGCAGCCGGATCGGCGTACTCTCCGCGATGCTCGGCGGGGGCGCCGGCCTCGGCGTCACGCTCGCCGGCCCGATCGTCGACCACCTCGGCTACCAGTGGTTGTTCTGGCTGCCAGCCGGGCTGATCGGAGTTGTCACGATGGCGGCGGTCTTGGCGGTGCCGGATTCCGGCGTGCGAGCCGACCGCCGTGTCTCCTGGTTCGGCGGACTGTTGCTGGCGAGCTGGCTCGTTGCCCTGTTGCTCGGGGCCAGCGAGGGCCCGAGGTGGGGATGGACCTCGCCTCAGGTGATCGCGCTGTTCGTCGTCACCGCCCTGCTCGTGGCGGCTTGGGTAGCGACCGAACGGCGGGCCTCCAATCCAGTGGTCGACATGCGGATGTTGTGCCACCCGACGGTCTTGCGGACGAACGTGATGGCGCTGCTGTTCGGGTTCGCTGTCTACTCCATGGTCGTGATCAACCCGCAGTTCGTGGAGACGCCGCCGTCTGCCGGCTACGGCTTCGGGGCCAGCGTCAGCGAGGCAGGCTCGTACCTGCTGCCGTCGACGCTGTGCGTCCTGGTCGCGAGCGTCGTCGCGGCGGATCTCGCGGGCCGTTTCGGTTGGAAGACCGTCCTGGTCGCGGGGGCGCTGATCGCGGCTCTCGGCCCGGTCGTCCTGCTCGTCAACCATGACCACAGTTTGTTGGTTTATGTGGCGACTGCTTTGTTCGGGACTGGGGTCGGGCTCGGGTTCTCGTCGATGTCGCAACTCGTCGTGGAGGCGGTGCCGGCCGAACAGACCGGCGTCGCGTCGGGGATGAACAACAACATCCGGACGATCGGTGGTTCGATCGGGACGACAGTCACTGCTGGCATCGTCGCGGGAGGCGCTACGTCGAGCGGCGTCCCGACCGAAGGCGGCTACGTTAACGCCTGGACGGTCATGGCGATTGGGTTCGTCGTCGCCGCGATAGTGGCGGGCCTGGCTCCGCGTAGACCCGCGCGGGCGTTGCGGATCGGAGCGCCTGGTACTTCGGTGCCTCCTGCGGTCGCCAGATCTGTGGCGGCCGGCGGCGGCGCTCGGTCGTAAGCGAGGAGGTGGCCAGCGTCCAGGTCCTCGATCGCTCGCCTGTTCGATCGTTCTGTCGCTGCTCCTAGGGAGGCCGCGTCCGGGGCCCGGCCGGCAGACCCCTGGGGACGAGGCCGATCAGCCGGCGATCGCAGGGTGGCAGGCTCGAGATTGACATGCGGCTACTCCGGGCCTGTGGAATCATTATTTGTGCGGGAGGTGCCGATGGCGCGGTCAGGTGCATGTGGTTCGCATAATTACGAGGTGTGGGTTTATGGTAGAGATTGTCATACCCGGCGTAGTCGTCAAGGAAGAGGTGGGGCGGGGTTCTTATTCCATTGTGTATCGGGCGGAACGGGCTGGTCGGAACTATGCGGTGAAGGTTCCGGTTCGGGCGGTCGCCTACGATGAGAGCACGGATCGTGCTTTTGCTCGCGAAGCGACGATTCTGGCCTGCATGAATCATCCGAACATAGCCCCAGTTCGAGCTGCGGGGCGGACGGCGGACTATCCGTATCTCATCCTGGATTTCATCGAGGGTGAGTCGTTGGAGTCGCGGATCCGGGCGGGGCCGCTGGATGTCGCCGAGACCGTGCGGATCGCGCTGAACGTGGCCTCGGCGCTGTCCGAGGCGCACCGGCGGGGCCTGGTTCATCAAGACGTCAAACCGCCGAACATCCTGATCGGTTCACATGGCGATGCGACGTTGCTGGATTTCGGCCTGATGGCCCGGGCCGGGGGCCTCTACGGTGACACCGCCGTCGGCACGGTACTCTACAGCGCCCCGGAGCAGACGGGGATGCTGCACCGACAGGTCGACGCGCGCGCTGACCTGTACGCTCTGGGCGCGGTTTTATATCACTGCCTGGCTGGTTCGCCACCATTCCAGGCATCCGACACCGCCGAGCTGATGCGCATGCACGCGGTCGTGGCGCCCTGTCCCTTGGCCCAGGTGCGCGCCGACATTCCGGAGACGCTCACCACTGTGGTGGCCAGGCTGCTGGCCAAGGACCCGGACGATCGGTACCCGTCTGCACGGGACGTCGTCGTCGCCCTCGCCCCGCTCGCGCCACACTGGCCCGAAATGCCGATGCCACCCGCTGGAGCGGGTGGAGCGTGGGCCACCGGCTGCTTGGTCGGACGTCGACGCGAGCGTGCACTGCTCCGGCGAGCCTGGGCGGAATGTCTCGCGGGGGGATCTGGCGTCGTGACGGTCGCTGGACAAGCCGGCGCTGGAAAGACGCTCCTTATCCAGGAACTGCTCTCGTCGTCGGGCCTGGTGGCCGGACGCCAGGTGCTGCGTGGTCGGTGCGCCGTGCACACCTCCGTTCCGTTCACGCTGTTGCGCGATCTGATCGACAGCTACTTTCATGACCTTCAGTCGGTGCCGGAGCCCGGTCGGCGGCAGTTGTCCGACAGGATCGTGGCGGCGGCCGGAGCCGATGCCGGACATCTCGCCCGCCTGCATCCCATGCTCGCCCGCGCGCTCGGAGTGCACACGTCGAGCGTGGAGACGGCGGTGGGCGAGTCGGCCGCCGATGAGATGCAATTCCGTTCGGCCGTGGTCGGTTTTCTCAGCCGGCTGACAGAGCTGTCCAAAGGAATGATCATCTGGATTGACGACGCCCACTGGCTGGGACCGGCGGACCAACAGGTGCTGGAGGATCTCACCGCGTCCATCAACACGCCAGGGCTAATGATCATCAATTCGACCCGGGATGCCTCGTTGCGCGTCGCGGCCGGGCTCGCGACGAGTTGGGAAGTCACCCTTGGGCCGTTGGATACCAACGAGGTCACCCAGATAATCGGCTACTACCTCGGTGAGATCGCCGACGAGGCATTTGCGGACGAGGTCGCCGTCCGATCATCCGGAAATCCGCTGGCCGTGGTCGAGTACATGCGGGCGGTGATCGACGCGGGTCTGATCCGTCCTGACTGGGGGCGGTTCGTACTGGACCGGGCCAGCCTCGACTCCCTGCCGTTGCCGGTCGCGGTGCTCAATCTGATCCGTCATCGGTTGGACGGGCTCAGCCCAGTCGCGGCGTCGGTTCTTGGTGCGGCCGCGGTGATCGGCCGGCGTTTCCATCCCGCGCTGCTGGCGGATGCGAGCGCCAGCAGCACCGCCGTGGTGGCCAGGGCGACCGCCGAGGCCGAAGCCCATCAGCTGGTCATATCGAGCGGCGGCGGGACGTGGTCGTTCGTGCACGACTGTGTGCACGAGGCCTTGCTGTCGACCATGAACGAGCAGGCACGGACAACGGTCCACCGGCGCATCGTCGATGTCCTCGAGGCCCCAGGGACAGATGTCCTCGGCGGAGTGGAGGCAGTGGAGTCATCCCGCCGTCCCTACGAACTCGCCCGGCACGCGGTCGCCGGGGAGGTGGCCCCGGAGCGTCGTTTCCGGCTGGCGGCCGCCGCCGCAGCGGCAGCGCTCGTCGCGCCGGCGCCCCACGAGGCAGTGGCTTTCTACCGCGCCGCGTCGACAGCGGCGGCTGAGGCCGGCATCGAGCCGGACGCCGACTATGAGGAGGGTTTCGCGCTCGCCTGCACCCGCACGGTCCAATCCCTGGACGCTCGGAGACACTTCCTCCGCGCGCTTTGTGAGCAGAGTGATCCACGGCGGCGGGCGTGGATTTTCGAGGAGCTCGCCTGGGTCGAGTATGGCGAGTTCCACGTCGCCGCCGCGCGGGAGTACGTCCACCGGGGTCTGGCGGAGATCGGCCGGGGACTACCGGCCAACCCCGGGGCGATGGCGGCGGTCAGTGTGGGCCGGTGGGTGGTCGGCATGGCCTGCCGGTGGCGGTCGACCGGCTTCGGCCGGGCGGCCGGTGACACGAAGAAGCTTCATGAGATCCGCTGCCGTCTCTACGAGGTCGGTGCCCTGAGCGAATGGTACTGCGGGCGGATGGGGCCGGCGTTGGCCTTTCTGATGTCGGCTGTCGCACCCAGTAACCGACTTGGCTCGGGAGCGGAGTACCTGCGCGGTCACCTCTGCGCGCACCACATGGCGGCGGAATTCGGCCGAAGGCGAACCGTGCAGCGTGACATCGGCTGGCTGCACCGGCTCGGGGAAGAGAGCAACGATCCAGCGCTGCAGACAAAGATGTTCTTCTACACGGCCTCGACGCTGGTGTTCATCGGCCGCAATGTCGAGGGGGAGCGGGCGTTCGCGAGAGCGTTTCGCCGGGGAGCTCGGTTCATCGAGACCGCGCACTTCCTGAACTGCTACTCAACCTATGTGCGGAGTCTTGTCGTCCGTGGATGTTTCCAGGAGGCGTGGGATGTCTTCGAGGCCCAGGCGGGGGCAGCCGGAGGTGACCGCCTCCAGGCCGATTTCGCGATTATGCGGGCGCGGATCGCTAGGATACTCGGCTTCCCACCGGTTAAGCACGCCGGCCTGGCCGCCCTCGACGCCTACCCGGAGTCCGAACGGTTTCGTCGCTACATGATCTGTCATGACGTCGCCGAGCTTGAGGTGGAAGACGGCGAGTTCGGTCCGGCCTTCGACGCTGTGATCTCCGCCGGAGACGCTGTCGGTCTTCGTCCTTCTCAGGTACCGAAGTTCTTCCGGTCTTTTTGGATCGCGAAGGCGCGTGGCCGTCTCGAACAGGCGCGGGCCGCGCCGCCAGGACCGGAGCGGGCACGGCGCCACCGCGCCGCCCGGCAGGCCCTGCGTGCGGCGCGCTGGGCGGCGGCCTATCCGCCGTGTGCGGCCGACCTGCGGGTCCTACGTGCTGTCGACCGCCAACTCATCGGCGACCACGACGCCGCGCTGGATCTGCTGGACGCCGCGGAGCGGAGAGCGCGCGATCTCGACCTGCCTCGCGTCCGTTTCGACGCGCTCCTCGAGCGGGCCCGATGTCTGAGTGCGCAGGGCGAGACCGAGCGCGCGGAGACCGAAGCGGACCTCGCCGCCCAGTTCGCCCGGCAGCACGGCTGGGTCGGCCGGGAACGCAGGGTGCTACACGAGTTCAAAGGCCTCGAGCGTCGAGCGTCTCCTAAGGAACCGGCCGAAGCGTTGCCAACATCCAGCCGGGATCGACGTCGCCTCGACGCGGTCCTACGGGTCAGTGCCGCGGCTGGCCGGCAGACAGCTCCGGAAGCCGTGGCCACCGTCGCCCTCGACGAGATCATCAGCATTCTGGGTGCGGACCGGGCCCTGCTGCTGTTCCCCGCCCTGCCCGAAGGCACGCCCGCCTCCGGTCACCTTCCCGACTCGTCCGGAAGCGAGCCCGATCCCGGCCCGCTGCAGCTCTATGCGAGCCGCACAAGGAATCGCGGCAACGAACAGCACGAATCGGAGCCGCTCGATTGTGAGCTCACGCAGTTCGCCACGACGGTCGTCGAACACGTCCACGCCGAACAGCGACCGCTGGTGGTGACAGGTACGGATGAGGGGGCCGCCCTCGGCTCGCACAGCGCCGTCCAGTACGGCCTGCGCAGCATCCTCGCCGCACCGGTCCCGTTCGACGGGCATCGCAGCGGCGTCATATACGTCGACAGCCGCGTCGCCCGAGGCCTGTTCACCGAGGAGGACGCGCAAATTCTGATCACATTGGCAAAACAGGTCGGACAAGTTCTGCGAACCGCCGAAACCTCCCGGCTACAGGCCGTCATCGCGGCGGAACGACACCAACGCGAGTTCGCCGAGACCCTACGAGCGGTCACGGTCCAGGCGACGTCGACACTGGACACCCGGGACATCCCCGGCCGCGTGCTCACCGCCGCTCGGAGGATCCTTCCCTTCGACGCCGCATGGGTGCTGACCCGCGCCTCTGGCACCATCCGCGTCGACTCCACCCACGGTGACGTCGACGACGTCGCCGACGCCGACGCCGAACCCGCCATCCCCGAGGGCTCGCCACTGTGGGGAGCCCTCCTCAGCGGACAGATCCTCGCCGCCGACGACAACGCCACTGAACTGCCCGGCCAGCGTTACCCCGCGGAGAGTTGGCTGGTCGCGCCTTTACCGCTCCACCGCAACACCGAGATCATCATCGTCCTGGCCTCCCGCGCACCGGGCTGCTACGGCGACACACGCATCCAGACCGCTCGCACCGTCATCGACCAGTCAATGATTGCCTACCGAAACGCACAACTGATCGAGGAACTGCGCCACCACGCCGCCACCGACCCGCTTACCGGTCTCGCGAACCGGCGGCAATTTTTTGAACAGGCCGAACGAGCCCTTGCTCGCCGTACCGCCGCCGGCCTGCCGACGAACGCGGCAATGATCGACATCGACCACTTTAAGCGGGTCAACGACACCTACGGGCACTCCATCGGCGACGAGGTCCTCACCAAGGTCACCCAGCGCATCCGAACCTCCCTGCGCGCCGACGACATCATCGGCCGGGTCGGCGGCGAGGAGTTCGCAGCCCTGCTGCCCGGATCCCTGCCCGTTGCTGAGATGATCACTGCACGACTACGGTACACGGTTTCCAACAGCCCGATCGACACCGTGGCAGGGCCACTCACCGTGCGCCTGAGTATCGGCCTGACCCCGCTGTCCCCCCACGACAACGGCCTGGCCGACCTTCTTGACCGCGCCGACCGCGCGCTCTACACAGCCAAACGCGCCGGCCGCGACCGCGTCGTCATCGAGACCCGACCGTAGGGGAGTGTCCGACGTTCGGTCGAGAGTGTCCGACGCGCGGTTCTGTCGCACTGTCGCGCTGTCGATGGTGACTGTGCGCCGAAATGAATCGAATGTCTCCTGACCCCTTACCCGTTCGCCGTGACCACCAGTCGCTGCAAGTCGAAGGCAGGGACGGCATGGGCCCGGCGAAGAGACGGCCCGCCGCCGGAATTCGCCGTCTACAGCTCTGGTCGGCCGCCGCTCGATCTCACCACCACCGGACAGGCGCGAGAGTGCCCGAGTCGGCCGGCGGAGTCATGCGGGCGGCGGGCCGAGTCGCCGGGCGCCTCGCCCAGCCGGCCGGCGTCGATCTTCTTGAACACCAGGCGGAACATCGACTTGCCCAGCGCCCGTCTGACGGTTCCCAGCACAGCCTGAGCGGCCTTGTCACAGTCCGCGGCACACTCGCCGGTCGCCGTTGGACAAGCAGGCGTCCGCCAGCACCGCACACGTCGCCAGCGTGAGTAGCACGCCCAGCCGACGGCGTACCCGGATCGGAAACCGGGCGAACAACCCCAGCAGCGCTGCCGGACGCCGGCCATGTCCAGGATGGTCAGCGTCCGGGGGTCATGTCTCCGAAAGCTCCCTGAAACTGACGGCGTCTCTCCGTGACCCTCTGTTGAACCCCGAGGTCGTCAGCGAGTGGGGCGCTACCTTCTCGCCCTCATTGCGGTGGAAAGTGCGACCGCACCGACGAGCACGACCCCATTGACGACGGGGATCCACGTAGGGTCGACGCCCCCGAGGACGAACGCTTGGCCCACCCAGACCACGAAGATTCCTCCGATGATCGTGCCTGGAACCGTGAAGCGCCCCTCGGAGAGCACGACCGTCGAGAGGAACGCAGCAGCGAACGCCGGAAGCAGGAAGCTCGCGGCCACGTCAGGGGCGGCCGAGCCCTGGCCGGCTGCCAGGACGACCCCTGAGACCGACGCGATGAATCCGCCCAGCACGAAACTCTTCATGACCTGGCGCCGCACCTTCACACCCGCCAGAAGGGCCGCCGATCGGTTGGAACCGATGGCCTGAAGGTGCCGTCCGAAGGTCGTGTGCTGAAGCAGGACCGACAGCACCAACGCCATGACGAGCAAGAAGAAGATGATCCACGACACTGCCGAGAGCCACTGATGGGCCTGAAAGCCAAACACAAGCACTACTGCAATGACCGCCAGCGCGACGGTCTTCACGGCGATCCATCGGTTTTGAGGCCATGAAGGTGGGCGCACCGAGTCGAGCCTCAAGAAGAGCGTAACGCCTGCGAGTAAGATACATACGGCCATCAGCCAGCTGGGTGCCTTAGAACTGAAGGCTGCGAGGTTCACGAACCAGTGCGGAAGCTGAGGCCCGCCGGGAAGCGGGCCGACGTATGTGCCGCCAGAGTACACAGCCGACGCGCCGGTGCAGATGCCGCCCGTACCGAGGGTCGCGATGAAGGCGTTGACCTTGAACCGCTCGATCAGGAAGCCGTTGACCAGACCTACGGCCATACCGAGTCCCAGCGCCACCAGTAAGACGACCGGGAACGGCCATCCCTCGCGAACGGTCAGACCGATGGTCAGGAAGCACGAGAGCGTCGCGACGCCGGCGACCGAGAGGTCGAACATCCCTGGCACGAGCGTGACGAGCACCGCAACGCCTAGCAGCATGATGGGCACGTTCTGGTGAACGTCCAGCATCCGCCCATCGACATTGAGGAAGACTTTGCCGAGCCAAAGCCCGAAGGCGACGAAGAGGCCAAGGAAGACAACGACGGTAATCGAGCTGTCGATGAGCTTCCGTCGAACGAGACTGGACTGCTGGCTCGCGACCTCCGCCGTCTCCTCGCTGGCCGGAGGCTTCGTGGCGGTAGCGGTGTTCACCATCAGACCATCAGCTCCAATTCAGATGCTGTGAGTTCAGAGACGTGCCGAAGTGGTTGCAGCCGTCCGTCCTCAACCAGCGCGACTCGGTCGCACACGGAGAAGAGATCCTCTGCGTCCGAGCTCGCCACGAGGACGGCCGCGCCCTTCGCCGTGAGCTCCCGGATCAAGCGGTAGATCTCGGAGCGGGTCTGGACGTCGACCCCGCGAGTCGGCTCGCACAGGACGAAGACGTCGGGCTGGCGGAGCAGTGCGCGGCCGAATATAACCTTCTGCTTGTTACCGCCGGAAAGGACGTCGAACGGTGTGTCGATGGAGCGGGGCTTGACCGACAGCTCGCCTGCGATGTCCGCACATTCGCTCCTCTCGCGACGTGGGTCGATGAGGCGCCCGATCCGGCGCCACCGGGGTAAAGCCGACACCGACATGTTCTCCCGAACGGTCAGGGTGCTGAAGCCACCCTGGCTCTCGCGGTGGGGAGGCACCAGCGCCCGCTTGAGACCAGGTCGGAGAGGTATGACCTCCCCGCTGTCCGGCGCAAGGTTGCCGTTCACGGCGAAGGCGATGTCGTGCAGACCTGAGCCCGGCAGACCGCTGAGACCCACCACCTCTTCGGCGTTGAGCCTCAGGTTGACCGGGCCGAGTTTGCCGAGCCACACGTCACGCAGTTCGATGATGCCTTCGCCCGCCGAGCGACCGGCCGCCAGCGAGTCGGCGCCTGGGCCAGCCGCCTCGTGTTGCATCAGCATCCGCACAAGTGATGCGCGGTCGAGGCCTCGGGTAGGAGTGTCGTGCACGAGCTCGCCGTCGATCAGCACCAGGACGCGGTTCGACGCGTCCAAGATCTCGGACAGTTTGTGCGTCACCATGATCACCGTCGCGCCGCTCTCGGCTGCGGCCGAAAGCGACCGGATCACGCGGTTCGCCTCGGCGGGGGGAAGCGTCGATGTAGTCTCGTCGATCACCAGGATCTTGGCACCCCGGTCGAACACTCTCGCGACCGCCACGAGGGTCTTCTCGCCCGGGGTCAGGTCTCCGACTAGCATGTCGACGGGCAGCTTCAGTCCGACACGATTAAGTGCTCGCCGGGCCTCCTCGCGCTCGGCCCGCTTGTTGAGAATTGGACCGAAAAGCCGCTTCGGCGGCGTCCCGAGGCTCAGGTTCTCGACGATCGAGAGCCAGTCGACCAGTCCGAGGTCTTGGTGGATGAAACCTACGTCCGGGCTGTCTGCCAGGGAACGGACGGCTGACCCTCCTAGCCGGATCGTACCGCTAGAGGCCTCGTACACGCCGGCGAGAATCTTGATAAGCGTCGACTTCCCAGCCCCGTTCGGACCCATCAACCCGACGAACTCACCCTTTCCAACGGTCAGGTCGATTCCCTTCAGAACCTGGTTAGGTCCGAAGGATTTCCGCATTTGGGAGATTTCGAGACTGTGTGAGCCGTCGTCATTCATGCCGCTTCCTTACTTCGTGCGCTTCGGAGTGACGGGAGTGGGTGCGCACCGAGGTCTCGGCGCACACCCACTCCAACCGGCTTGCTTAGGGCTTGCCCCAGAGCTTCAGGAAATTACCCTGCCAGGCGCCCGCGGGAGCGGGGTAGGACGATCCTGCCGGGTTGCCGTCAAGGTACTTTTGAGCGGTTGACCGGACGATCAGTGTGCTCGGAAGCTTGTCGGCGTTGGACCACAGTTTCTCACCCGCCTTGGTACGAGCCAGGAGGTCGGCCGCCGCCCACTCGGCGTATGTGTAGGGCTCGCCGATGGTGAACTCCAGAGGCGGGTTCTGTGAGACGATCGCTGCGAGCGCCTCAGGGCTTCCGTCATATCCGCTGACGGTGACGTCCGTCCGGCCGATCTGGCGGACCGTATTGGCAGCCGGAACGGCAAGCCCGTCGTACGTCGCCTGGAAGTTGGTGATCGTGCCCTTCGGACGCGACGCAAGAAGGGAGGTGAACTGAGGGGGCCCCGGCTTCGAGACATCGATGGAAGGGAACTTCATCGCCGCGAACGCGCAGCCCGGGCAGTTCTCCTTAAAGATCTTCGTCATACCTATGCTGCGGTTGACCGACGACGAGAATGCCGGGTCGAAATATGTCACGGCCTTCGCGTCCTTGCCTCGGTCCGCGAGGATCTTCCAGGCCGCGATCTCGCCTTGCTGCTCAAAGTCGACGGTGACGTCTGTGACGCCCTTGCCTTCGTAATCCGGACCAGAAACGCACATCGTGCACATGATGGGCATACCCGCGGCGATGGCTCGGTCGATCGAGGCCCTGATTCCGTTTACATCGACCGAGACGAGGATGATGCCGTCGAGTTTATCTTGCACGGCACGATCGACGAAGCCGGCCTGAACCTGCGGCGAGAACTGGCCGTCAAATGCTGGTGGGCTTTCCCATCCCATCTTGTGGACTGCATCGACCGCGAACCTGGCCTGCTCCGCGCAAACCGGCGCTCCGAAACCACAGGCCATCACAGCGGTCCTGCCGGTGCCCGGGTCGAACGGCGTCGTCGGACCGGGGTAGCTCTCGGGCACCGCTATGTAGCCATCGACCTTGGCCTTCGCCGTTTCCTGCAGGTTCGCGGCAGCGGTGCCGCCAGAGCCCGGCGTCCCCTCCGAGCCTCCGCTGGCCCCCCCGCAGCCGGCGAGGGCCACGACTAACCCGGCCGTGACCGCGGCAAGCCATCTGAACTTCATACGACGGGTCTCCTAGCTATATAGGTCCCTAGGGACGTCTCACCAGCCGGATCCGTGACGATAAGCCCAGTTCGGCCGCCGCGACTGTCCTACAACGCGACACTCCCGCCGACGCATGGGAGTGCTCGATGCCCGGCGTAACTGAATCGTGGCTATAGGTGATCGGCTAGTTGGTGGTGGTCGCGGCCAGGCGGCCTTCAAGGTGATCGCCATGGTTCAACACGGACTTCCAACGGGCCGCCCGCTAGTCCCTGTCCTTTCGAGTGGTGTGACGGTGACGGCGTATCGGAGTTTTCCAGGGTCCTTCTTCGAGGCAGGGCCGACGGTCCTCACGGGACGGAGCGCTCGATTCGGTAAAGATCGACCCGATCGCCGCCAGGTACGACATCCGTAACGAGGAGCGGCCCTCGTGCGTGACCCCTGGATCCAGGGCGCTGGCAAAGTTGCTCGTTAGCGATTCAGATTCTTGATCGTTTGTGGGGCCGTTCGGGTGGCGAGCGCGGTGGCGTAGGGCCTGGGCGATGTTGGTAGTGCCGGCCTGGCGCAGGATCGTGATCGCGAGGTTGCGGAGGCTGGCCATGACCCTTGGGACGTGGCCGGTGCGGGCCTGGTGGCGGTCCTCGTCGTAAATAACGTCGCGGACCCAGTGGAGCTGGTTCTGACCGTCCAGTGGCCACGGGCGATCTCAGCGAGCAGGGCGGGGTTGGCCTGGTGGGTCGGCAGGCTGGTGTCCGTGTGGATGGTCTCGGTCTTGGCCGGGCCGCCGGCGATCGGCTGGCGGTGGCGGGTGATCTGGATGGCCTGGACAGCATGGCGAAGCCGATCCCGGCGCGGATCTCGGTGGCCTTCACGGTCCGGCGCTCGACGCGGCCTTGGCCGCGGCTGGTCGTGCGGGCTGCGGTGCGGACCTGGGACCAGGGCAGGGCGGTGAGCTGGGCGACCAGCGTCGGCTGGTTTCCCTAGACCCCGCGGCGATGCCGGGCCTCCGGAAGACACGGCAGCAGCCAGCTGACTGAGGTGCCCCGGAGTTTCCGGACAGGGGATCCACTAGGATTCTTACTGGAAGGGAACGGGATCGAGTGTCGGGAAAGTCGAAGAATTTTACCCCGGAGTTCAAGGAACAGGCCGTCAAGATGGTGGTCGACTCCTCGCCTCCACGGCCGATCGCTCAGGTAGCCAGGGAACTCGGGATCAACGAGACCACGCTCGGATTCTGGGCGAAGGCGTACCGAGCGAAGCGCGCAACCGACCCCCCGCCCTCGGGAATCCCCGAAAGTGATCGGGTACGAGATCTGGAGCGCCGCGTCCGCGAACTGGAGACCGAGAACACCTTCCTGAAAAAGCGGCGGCGTACTTCGCAAGGGAGCATCGGTGACGGAAAGATGTGAGTTCATCGATGCCGAGTACGCCGACATTCTCACGGAGCGCTACGCTCCCACGATCATTCAGATGTGCGAGTGGCTGGACGTCTCGAAATCCGGGTACTACGAGTGGAAGTCACGGCCGGAAAGCGCGGTGGGAGGACAACCGGGTTGAATCCGACCACAGCCGACTGAAAGCCAGACTGCGGCCGACGCGTGGTCCCAAACGCCGCCGCTCCGCCCAGACCCTCGGCGCCGGGCGCGATTTCGTACGGAACATCCGCCGCTGTCATTACGAACTCGGCATCTGATGTCGAGGCGTTGCTGTGGACCCCGTCGATGCGGACGGTCGAGGTGATGCGCGAACGGCGCTACCTCGCGAGGCTGTAGTGCGTTACCCCCGGGCTCACTTCTGGTTCGGTGCTCGCAGGGCGTCGGCTGGGTTGTGGGTGGCGGCCCAGCTGGCGAGGAACTTGAGGGCGTCGTCGTTGGGTGAGCCCGCTTCGGCGCTGAAGGCGATTAGGGCCAGGCCGGGGTCGGCGGGTAGTTCCAGGACCTCGTAGGACAGGTGCAGGTCGCCGACGAGGGGGTGGTGGAAGTGCTTGAGTCCTGTGCGGTGCAGGCGGACGTCGTGGGCGGCCCAGCGGACGCGGAAGGCGTCGCTGCGGGTGCACAGTTCGCCGACGAGGTCGGACAGTGCCTTGTCGTAGGGGTCGCGGCCGGCTTCGAGGCGCAGCATGGCCACGCTGTCATCGGCGGCGCGTTCCCAGTCGATCCAGAAGTCACGCGCGCGGGGGTTGAGGAAGGTGAACCGGGCGTGGTTGACCGGTCGGGCCGGGTCGGCAAACACGGGCGCGAACAGTGCCTCCGCCAGGGGGTTGGCGGCGAGGACGTCGAGGCGCCCGTTGTTGACGAGGGCCGGTAGCTCGGTCATCCCGTCGAGGATGCGGGCGACGGTGGGCCGGATCTGGTGGGCCGTGGGCTTGCGCCGGGTGCGTGTGGCCGGGCCGGCGGCCCGGGCGAGGTCGACCAGGTGCGCCCGTTCGGCCTCGTCCAGTTGCAGCGCGCGGGCCAGGGCAACCAGCACGCTCTCGGAGACGCCGCCGAGGTTGCCCCGCTCGAGTCGGGCGTAGTACTCGACGCTGACTCCGGCCAGGTCGGCCACCTCGCTGCGGCGCAGTCCCGGTACGCGCCTGCTGCGGCCGTGGGTCGGCAGGCCAGCCTGCCCAGGGGTGATCCTGGCCCGGCGGGAGCTGAGGAAGGCCTTGACCTCGTCGCGGTTGTCCACAGCCCCCAGGCTAGGTCGGGCCCGCTGGAGGAGGGATGCCCTGTCAGTACACCTCCCAGCAGTGGCTTCTTCGCGTTGCCGGCACCCGGTTGCATGGTGTCCACCGCCGCGGGC
>NZ_JASNFO010000085.1:0-69513 GCF_032027725.1 Pseudofrankia coriaricola
CTGCGGGCTCGTGACTTGCGGGTTCGCGGCAGCCATTGATCGTCTTACTGACTACCAACGGTCTTGGAGATAGGCGCGCCGATTAGCTGGAAGACCTTTCTCTGGGTTTCGGTGGCGTTCGTGAGTAGCTGAAGGCTGCCGCCGCCGCTGATGCGGATCTCGTCGCGGGTCAGGGTGGCCAGGTGCGCGAGGAGGCCCTGGAAGCTGTAAAGAGGCGTTCCGTCGGGCTGTTCCTTGCGTGTGGATTTCCGGTTGGCGGCCTCGGAACGGAGAGCGGGCGCGACCGGGTCGGTGCGGCCTGGCGGCTCCTCGTCCGTGAAGGTGAGGGGGGCGAGCCGTTTCCTCAGGTGCCAGGTGATGTAGGCAGCGAGGGAGCAGATCAAGAGATGTGCGCGGACCCGGTTTTCCAGGTAGTGGTAGATCGGTCGCACCTGAAGGTCGGTCGTCTTGATCGTACGGAAGACTCGTTCGACCTGGGAGAGGTTCTTGTACGCGGTGACGATCTCGTCTCCGCGCATTCCGCTCGCGTGTTTCTCCTCGGCGCGGACGACGTAGATGCCGTCGAGCGCCGCCTCGGCGGCGATGCTCTCCTCCCGCCGGGCGATGGTGACATCGGCGTCCGTGATCGTGATCTCGAGGTGCTTCGCCATCTTCCGCCTGTGGACAATCTTCCCGATCTTCATGCCGATGTCCGCGGCGCCGACGATCCGGCCTTCCGTGACGGCGGCGACGACTGGGGCGAGCGCCTTTTCGGTGGCATCGAGCAGTTCGTCACGCTTGCGGGCACGCTCGGCTGCCAGGAAAGGGTTCCGGCAGGCGATCAGCCGCTCTCCGGGAAATTTCGGGTGGCGGATCTCGGCGAGGTTGGTCTCGTCGAACAGGGTCGGCTGCAGCGGGCCGTCCACGGCCGCGAGCTGGGCGATCTGGGGCGCGCGCAGGGCGGTGATCCATCCCAGGTCGTCGGACTCGCGGAGCGCCCTGATACGCGCCGACGTGATCATCCCTCGATCGCCGACCATGATCACACTCTTCAGGTGGAACGTTTTCTGGACGGCGTGCACGGCTTCGATGAACGCGGACGGGTCGCCGGTGTTACCGGGGAAGACGCGTATCGCGACAGGCCGGCCGTCGGCGTCCGTGAGGACTCCGTACTCGATCTGCTCGAGCCCGCGACGGCCGTCACGGGAATAGCCATGGGACGCCAGCGGGCAGCAGTGCCCTTCCATCCAGGACGACGACAGGTCGAAAAGAACCTGGCCGCCGTCGACGAGATGCCGGCCCACGAGTTGCCTTTCGATGTCGTCCTGCCGGTGTAGCAGCCAGTCCATGGCGGCATAGATCTCGTCGGTCGACGCCGTGTCTATCCCCAGGTCCGCGCCGAGCGTGTTGTCGGACCACCAGGATCTGGTGGCGAGCTTCGAACCGGGCTGGATAATCCGGGCGACAATCAGCGCTAGGGCGATATCCCGCTGTCGCCCAGCCGGCCCCAGCAGTGCCGGCAGGCCGAGCTGCCGGGCGACCGTCATGACCGCGGCGACATTGCCGTGCTGAAGAGACCGAGCGATCTCGACATCTTTCTCGACATCGACCAGCGTCCGGCCCGCGAGCGCTTTCCTGAGCACGTCGATGGCCGCCGGCGGAAGGTGCGAGACGTTCGCAATGGTCTCGTTCTTGACCTTTCCGTCTTCCCGGAAGGTACGCCGCACCAGATGCGACACGTACTCCCGCGGCTCGCCGGCCGCGTTCGTCTGCCGACTGACAATCCGGTCCACGTGCATAGCACCCGTTTGCCTCGCCACGAGTCGATGATCCCATCCAGCAAGATCCCGATCAAGCAACCTACTGACTACACTTCGGACAACACAGGCCAAAGTGCCAGGCTGTGCGCGTAGCGATCTTCGAGCACTCGCAAGTTCGGATTAGTGATCCTGGGGACAACGGCCGCCGGGTGTGCGAAGGAAGATCATTTTCGCACACCCTTTGGCCCTCTAGGACCAGGCGAGCAGGAGGGCGGGGTCGGTGAGCATGGCGGCGACGTCGGCGAGCACGGCGGAGCCCAGCTCACCGTCGACCAGCCGGTGGTCGAAGGAAAGCGCCAGCTGCCCCACAGTGCGGACGGCGAGCTGGCCCTCGTGGACCCAGGGGGCCGGGCGGACCGCGCCCAGGGCCAGGATCGCGGCCTCGCCGGGGTTCAGCACGGGCGTGCCGGTGTCCACACCGAACACGCCGATGTTGGTGATGGTGATCGTGCCGCCGGTCAGGTCCGCGGGCCTGGCCTGACCGGCCCTGGTTCGCGCGGTCAGATCGGCCAGCGCGTGGGCGAGCCCAGCCATGTCGAGCCGGTCGGCGTCAGAGATGTTCGGCACCAGCAGCCCGCGTGGCGACGCCACCGCGATGCCGAGGTTGACGGCCTCCGAGACGGCGATCTCCGGGTCGCGCCGCTCACGCTCGACCCAACTGGTGTTGATCATGGGGTGTCGCCGGACCGCGACGAGGAGGGCTCGCGCGGCGAACAGCAACGGTGTGACCTTGACCCCGGCGAACTCCGGCAGCGCGGCGAACCGGTCGCGCGTGGCCATCGTCTCCGTCAGGTCGGCGGTCACGAACTCGGTCACGTGCGGCGCGGTGAACGCGCTGCTGACCATGGCGCGCGCGGTGGCCCGGCGCACGCCGGAGACCGGAACCCGCCAGATCCTGCTGGCCGCGTCGAACGTGGCCTCGGCCGGAATCCGGCCGACCTGCCCAGCCCCCGCGCGGCCGGTGGCCGACGCCGCCGGCTGACTGGCCGGCTCCCTGGTCGGTGGTGCCGGCGGTGCCCAGGCGTCCGGCTCGGCCGGCCGCGTCATGCCCTCCGGCGCGCCGGTGACCAGCGCACGGGCCGCGGTCTCGACGTCGGCACGGCTGATGGATCCGGCGGGACCGGTGCCGGAAAGCAGACCTAGATCGACACCCAGGTCGCGGGCCAGCTTGCGCACCGGTGGCTTTGCCAACGCCCGGCCGCCCCGTCCGGCGGCCGCCTCGTCGGCGGGCCGCCCGCCGTCGGCCCCACCACCGCCAGGCGGGGCGGCCGGTGTCCGCGTGCCCACGGAGGTGCTCGCGGCGCCGGCGGCGAAGGCGTTCAGCGGGGCCGGCGGGGCCGTGGCCTGGGAGGCCGCGGCCGGAGGCGTCGGCTCCGTGGGAGCCGCGGCCCGCTGCCTGCGCCGGCGCGCGCGGCCGAGGCCGGCGGCCCCGGCCGAGGTACGCGGGCCATAGCCGACGAGCACCGGTTCGCGCCCGCCGCCGCGGCGTACCGGTACGTCCGGAACCTCCAGCCCTGACACGGGCGGCCCCGCGGCCTCCGCCGGCCCGCCGCCAGCCGGCTCATCGACGGGCACCGCCGCTGGGGCTTGTGCCAAAGGCCCGCCGCCATCCGCGTCCGTCGGCTCGTCGTCCTCGATGGTGACCAGCACCGCGCCGACGAAGATCGTCTCACCTTCGGCGCCGTGCGTCGCGACGAGCCGGCCGGCGAACGGGCTCGGCAGCTCAACCAGAGCCTTCGCGGTCTCGACCTCGGCCAGCGGCTGGTTGACCGTCACCGTGTCGCCCACCGCCACCAGCCAGCGGACGATCTCGGCCTCCGCGAGCCCCTCACCCAGATCGGGGAGCCGGAACTCTCGTCGCGCCACCGTTCCTCCCAGAAGCTTCCTGTGGTCGCCTTCCGCGTTATCCCTTGTGTTGCGTTCGGGATTGCGTTTCAGCCATCGTGGTTGAGATGGTCACCTTCCGATTCACCCTTGTGCTGCGTTGATTGTTGCGTTTCAGCCATCGTGGTGATCCATGATCTTTCTGGTGCTGCTTGTGGTCGCCTTCCGCGTTGTCCCTTGGGTTGCGTTGGGGGTTGCGTTTCAGCCATCGTGGTGATCCACGATCTTTCTGGTGCGGCTGGTTCGGGCGTTTGCCTGCCGGCCGGGGGTCAGTAACGGCCGGCAGGGCGTCAGTAGGTGAAGGAGCGGTCGACGGCGTCGAGGATGCGGTCGACGTCGGGGAGGTAGCTGTCCTCCAGCCGTGACGGTGGGTAGGGGGTGTCGAAGCCGGTGACCCGCAGGACCGGCGCTTCCAGGGAGTAGAAGGCCTGTTCGGTCACCCGGGCCGCAACCTCTGCCGACAGCGACACGTTCGACGGCGCCTCGTGGGCGACGACCAGCCGTCCGGTCCGGCGCACGGAGGCGATCACCGGGTCCAGGTCGAGCGGCGACAGTGAACGCAGGTCGATGACCTCGACCGAGCGGCCGTCCTCCGCCTCGGCGACCACCGCCGCGTCCAGGCAGGTGCGCACCATCGGCCCGTAGCCGACCAGGGTCGCGTCCGTCCCGGGCCGCACGACCCGGCTCGTGAACAGCGGCGCCGGGCCGCCTGGGGCCGTGCCGACGCCGGCGCGGCCCGCCCGGTCCGCGCGGCCGTTCAGGCTGGCCAGGTCGATGGGGTCGACCTCGTCCTTCTCCCAGTAGCGCCGCTTCGGCTCCAGGAAGATAATCGGGTCATCCGCCGCCACCGCCTGTTGGATCATGACGTGCGCGTCGGCCGGGTTCGAGCAGGTGACCACCTTCAGCCCGGCGGTGTGGCAGAAGTAGGCCTCGGGCGACTCGCTGTGGTGCTCCACCGCCCCGATGCCGCCGCCGACCGGGATCCTGATCGTCACCGGCATCCGCACTCGCCCGGCCGACCGGTAGTGCAGTTTGGCGAGGTTGCTCACGATCTGGTCGAACGCCGGGTAGACGAAGCCGTCGAACTGGATCTCGCAGACCGGGCGGAAGCCGCGCATCGCCATCCCGATCGCGGTACCGATGATCGCTGACTCGGCAAGCGGCGTGTCGATCACCCGTTCCTCGCCGAACCGCTCACGCAGCCCATCGGTGACGCGGAAGACCCCGCCAAGCTGGCCGATGTCTTCGCCCATGATGACGACCTTCGAATCGGCCTCCATCGCCGCGCGTAGGCCGCTGTTGAGCGCGCCGGCCAGGGTCAGCGTGGGCACGATGCCTCCGGTCCCGGGGTTTGTGGGGGCGGTGCGACGGGGCGCGCGGCGGCCAGGCTCGCCTCCGGTGGCGACGAGCCCGGTGGCGACGGGGCCCGCGGCGCCGAGCTCACAGGCGCCGAGCTCACAGGCGCCGAGTCCGCTGGCGCCGAGTCCGCTGGCGCTGGGGTCGGATGCGCCGGGCTCGGATGCGCGGCGTCCGCGGACGCCGCGCGTGGTGATGTCGAGGAGGGCGCCGGGGGGCGGTCGTCGGTGCCGAGGAAGTCGGCCAGGTCGGCGCGTTCGGCTGCCACGTGCCCGCTCTCGACGACGGTGACGTGGTCGAACATCGACAGCGGCTCCGGGTCCGGCAGGGCCAGACAACGGCGGCGCAGGTCGGCGGCGGCCTCGTCGGCCCGCGCGGCGACGGCGGCGGCCGTCGTGTCGTCCAGGGCGTTCTGGGCCGTCAGGTGCGCACGCACTCTGGCCAGCGGGTCGCGCTTGGCCCACCGGGCGACCTCGTCGGCGTCCCGATACCGGGTCGGATCGTCGGCGGTGGTGTGCGCGCCCATCCGGTAGGTGACAGCCTCGATGAGCGTCGGGCCCTCGCCGGCGCGGGCGCGGGCCAGTGCCCACCTGGTCACCGCCAGCGTCGCGAGCACGTCGTTGCCGTCGACCCGCACCCCGGGGAAGCCGTGGCCGGCGGCGCGATGGCTGATCGGGACGCGCGACTGCCGGGTGGTCGGCTCGGAGATCGCGTACTGGTTGTTCTGGCAGAAGAAGACAACCGGTGCGCCGAAGACCGCCGCCCAGCCGAACGCCTCGCCCACGTCACCCTGGCTGGAGGCGCCGTCGCCGAAGTACGCGATCGTCGCGCAGTCGACGGCGTTGCCCTTTGTGGCCTCCGCGGCTGGCTTTTGGCCAGCCTGCCAGCCGCTTTGGGCTGTGTTGCCCTTTGTGGCCTCCGCGGCTGGCTTTTGGCCAGCCTGCCAGCCGCTTTGGCTGGTCTCGCGGCTGACGCCCATGGCGTAGCCGGTCGCATGCAGCGTCTGCGAGCCGACGACGATCGCGTAGAGCGCGAAGCCGTGCTCGTTCGGGTCCCAGCCGCCGTGCGCCGAACCGCGGAAGAGCCCGAGGATCGCGACCGGGTCGACGCCCCGGCAGTAGGCGACCCCGTGCTCACGGTAGGACGGGAACGCCATGTCGTCGGGCGCGAGTGCCCGGGCGGAGCCGACCTGGGCTGCCTCCTGACCGCGCAGCGGGGCCCACAGCCCCAGTTCACCCTGGCGCTGCAGGGCAGTGGCCTCCTCGTCGAGGCGGCGGATGATGACCATGTCGGTATACATGTCCAACAGGTCCGCCAAGGTCACATCCGCGATGTGCGCCTCGATCTCCTGCGCGCTGATCTCTGGTCCGGCCGCCGCCACCCTTTGTCCGCTCGGTGTGAGCAGCTGCATCAGCTCCGTCACGTTGGCCAACGATAGACCGCGTGGGCGCGTCGGCAAGCCAGCAATCTGTAATCAGATCGATTCGAAAGGTAGTAGTCGTTGCTGCCGGCTCGTTTTATGCCCCGCTGGTGGGGCTTTGCCCCACGCTGGGCCAGACGCTCGGTGGCTCGGCGGCGCGGCTCCGGGGGCAAAGAGGGCGACAGCGGGTTGCCGGGCGATAGGCGCCGGGCGGCTCGGTACGGTGACCGGCGTGAGCGCATCGTCGGAAGCCACCTCGCACACGTCCGCGTTCCCGCCGTCCGGCCCGCCTGGCTCCGCCGTGCCGGTGCCGCGGCCACTGGTCGACGGCGGGTCACTCGGGCGGGTGGGCATCTGGAGCGGGCAGTTCGACTTTTCGCCGGCCGATGTCGTCCGCGAGGCGGTGGCCGAGCTCGACGAGCTCGGCTACCCGACGGTCTGGACCGGCGAGGTGAAGGGCCGCGAGGTGCTGGTGACGGCCGGGCTGATGCTCGCAGCCACCAGCCGGATCACCGTGGCCACCGGCATCGCGCAGATCCTCGCCCGCAACCCGCTGACCATGGCCGCCGGCCAGCTGGCGCTGGCTGAGGCGCACCCCGGCCGGTTCCTGCTCGGCCTCGGCGTCTCGCACGCCGAACTGATGCAGATCCGCGGCGCGCCGTATACCAAACCACTCGGCCAGATGGCGGCCTATCTCGACGAGATGGACCGGATGGCCGCCGAGCAGTACCGGGCGGTGCCGCCCGATGGCACACCAGTCCGGGTGCTGGCCGCGCTCGGCCCGAAGATGTTGGAGCTCGCCCGTGACCGCGCCGATGGCGCGCACACCTATTTCGTTCCGCCCGAGCACACCGCGGCCGCCCGCAAGACGCTCGGCTCGGGCAAGGTGCTCGTTCCCGAGCAGGCGTTCGTGCTGGACACCGACACCGAGCGAGCCCGGGAGCTCGCCCGCCGGCACACCGGCTCCTACCTGCGGCTGCCGAACTACACCAACAACCTGCGCCGCTATGGGTACGGCGACGATGACTTCGCGAACGCCGGTTCCGACCGGCTGGTCGACATGATCGTGCCGCATGGCGGCCCCGAGGTGCTCGCGCGCCGGGTCACCGAGCATCTCGACGCCGGCGCCGACCAGGTCGCCGTGCAGGTGCTCGACTACGACCGCCGCGGCCTGCCGCGCCGCCAGTGGCGCGAGCTCGCCCCCGCGCTGCTCGCGCACTAGCAGAGACCGACTTCGGGACGACCACTTCGGGGACGGCACGTTTCAGCACAGAGCGGGAGATTCTACCCCAGGGTGGATGACCCGGCGTGACCGGCCCGCCCGTGCGAGCCGACAGTGTGGCCCCGGTCGCATGTGGCACGTAGGTGCTGCCTACCGTGTCCCTGATGGGGGCCAGCACGGGGTGGGGTGAGCGGTGATGCCGGCACGGCGGAGCCCAGGCAGGCTGGGCAGGACCGGCGGGAGCCGGGACGAGGGCCCGAGGAGCAGAGCCGCGGCGAGCGGCCGGCGGGCGGCCAGCGTGTCCGCGGCGAGGACCCCGGCCTCCGAGGTACCGAGGGAGAAGGGCTCGATGGCCGTATCCAGGTACCCGTCCGCCGGCCGCCGCCGCGGGGCGCCGCGGATCGTGCTGGCGCTTGTCGCGGTGAGCGCGACGCTGATGGGCTGCGGACTCCTCGGCGGTGGCGACGACGGTTCGTCGGACGGCCAGGTGCATGCCGGCGCGCTCGGCCAGCCGAGCGCCCCCGCCACGACGGCGCCGCCCGTTCCGTCCGTGCCCCCGGGCGGAGCGCAACGAGCGCCCACGGGCGAGCCGGTGACCCTTGAGTTCGCCGGCGACGTGCACTTCGCCGGCTCGTCGGCGGCCGGGCTCACCTCTCTCGGCCCGATGATCCCGACGCTGACGGCGGCCGACCTCACCGTGCTCAACCTGGAGACGGCGATCACCACCGGCGGCGAGCCGGCGTCGAAGGCGTTCACCTTCCGCGCGCCGCCGCAGGCGTTCACGTCGCTGCGGGCCGCGGGCGTCGACGTCGTGAACGTGGCGAACAACCACGGCATGGACTACGGCCCGACCGGTCTTCAGGACACGCTGCGCGCCGCCCAGGCGGCGAACTTCCCCGTGGTGGGGATCGGGCAGGACGACACGCAGGCGTTCCGGCCCTACCGGACCGAGATCAAGGGCCAGCGGATCGCCGTGATCGGGGCGACCCGGGTGCTCGACGACGAGCTCGCCGCCGCGTGGACCGCGGGGCCGGGCAAGCCGGGGCTCGCCTCCGCCAAGGACCTGCCCAAGCTCCTGGCGGCGGTGCGCGCGGCGCGCGCCGACTCCGACACGGTTGTGGTGTTCCTCCACTGGGGGGTGGAGATGCGCAGCTGCGCGGGTGAGGACCAGACCGGCATCGTGCCCGCCCTGGTGGACGCGGGCGCCGACGTCGTCGTCGGCTCGCATGCGCACGTTCTCGAGGGCGGCGGCTGGCATCCGTCGGGCGCCTTCGTCGACTACGGGCTCGGCAACTTCGTCTTCTACGCCTCCGGCGTGAGCGCCACCACGGAGAGCGGCGTACTGCGGCTGACCGTCCAGGGCCGGGCGGTGACCCAGGCCCAGTGGGTACCGGCGCGCATCGTCGGCGGCCTGCCCCGGCCGGCCACCGGGTCCGACGCCCAGGCGATCCTCGCGGCCAAGGGCGCACTGCAGGGCTGTGCCGGGCTGAACCCCAACCCGCCGACGTGGGGCGCCATCCCCGTCACCAGCCAGGGCGGCGCGACCGGTGGCCCGGCGAGTGCATCTTCCCCACCGATTGGCTAGGTCGAACCGCGGCCATACCGACACGTCCGGCCCTGCGCACTCGGAGCCAATCCGGACCTCCCAGCAGACCTCCCAGATCGCTTCGCGATCCGGCAGGGACCCCGGCTTCGCGATCCGGCAGGAACCCCGGGGGACCCCGCGAGCGATCAGCGCGAAAAGCGGCGCCGGGGTCAGGGGCAGGAGACGCAGTCGGCGCAGCGGCCGTAGATCTCCAGGGTGTGCGCGACGTCGGTGAAGCCCTCGGCGGCGGCCACCTGCTCGGTCCAGCGTTCGATCTCGGGGCCCGCGACCTCGACGGCGTGCCCACACTCGCGGCACACCAGGTGATGGTGGTGCGAGCCCGTCGCGCAGCGGCGGTAGACCGTCTCGCCGTCGTCCAGGCGTAGCACGTCGACCTCGCCACGGTCGGCGAGCACCTGCAGATGCCGGTAGACGGTGGTGAGGCCGACCGGCTGGCCGTCGGCGCGCAGCTGGGCGTGCAACTCCTGCGCGCTGGTGAACGCGTTGGTCGCCGCGAGCGCCGCCGAGACGGCGTCGCCCTGGCGGGTGGACCGCGTCGTCGTGCCGCGGCCGGGCAGGCCGCGACCGGCCGAGACGGTCACGCGGCCGTCCGGTTCGTCGCTGGCGCGATCGCGGTTCGCGGTGGGCACGCCCTCCACTTTCTCATCTCCGGAGCTACGGGGGACCGGGCTGGACGGACTGCGGGGGACCGGCGGTCTCTCTTCTTCTAACGGTATTGACAACGGTTTTCATTTCAACCACGATCCGTGGTGAGGTCGTCGCGCCTGGTGCCACGACCGCCATCAGGAACCGTCAGGAAGTGGAGGGAGCTCCATGTCGCTCACCGTGACGCCGGACGTACTCGAGGCCGCCGAGGCGGGCCGGCTCTCCGACGAGGCGTTTGTCGCCTGCGTCCAGGAGTCGCTGCCTTACGCCTACGGTGTCGTCGAGCGGCTCGCCCGTCGGCTGCCGGCGGCCGTTGCCGCCGGCGCGTCCTGCGCCGTCGATGACACCGTGCCGCCGGACGACGCCGCGTTCGGCCAGTTGCTGCGCGCGTTCGCGAGCACGTCGATCCGCGGCGCGCTGGAACGGCGCTTCGGCGTCGCGCTTGCCTTCCAGAACTGCCACCGGGTGGGCGCCTTCTCACCCGGTGGGCGCGCGGGCGACGCCTACCGCCGGTTCACCTCGCCAGAGTCGCAGATCCGCAACCAACGCCCTGACCTGGTCAACTGCTGAGGCTCACGCGCCCTTCGCCCGGCGGTGGGGGTGCCAACGGTGCACCCCCACCAAAGGCTGACCTAACTGGCGATATCGTCCAATCGAAAGCTTCCTTCACCGAGGCGCGAACCCCGGCCCCCAAGACGCGGCGCCTGGTCGCGGCGGGGTCGGCGGGTGCGCCCGCCTGACCAGGCGTGGTGTGGCGGAGCGGCACGATTGTGTGGCGCCAGGAGGTCAAGGAGGACGGCGGATGGAACGCCCCCGGACGGGGTCGCGGGCGGGCGTGCGCGCCGATGGGGAGCCGAGCCAGATCTGGGTCCGCTTCGCCATCGCCGGCGCCGCGCTCATCGCGGTCGCCGGGGTGCTGACCACCTGCACCGACGGACGGTCGTCCGGCTCGACCAGCTCTCCCGACAGCGTGTACGCCGCCTCGACCGTGAGCGACGACGTGATCGCCCGTTGGTATGACGGGACGCACGACGTCCGTCAGCGGATCGCCGACGACGTCGCGGAGATCCGCGCGCGCCTCTCGGCTCAGGACGGCAATGCGCTGCGCCCGGCCTGCACCACGCTTGCCGATGATGTGACCGAGGCCAGGGCACTCACGTCCGGCCCGGACACCGCCGCGCAGAACCTGTTCGATGCAGGCCTCGACGGCTACGGCGACGGCGTCACCGCCTGCGGGAACCTCTTCGACGGCACCCAGCTCAGCGTCGACGTGCTCCAGGAGCAGATCAGGAAGGGGCTCACCACCGGCGACGAGCAGTGGGCCGCGCTCGCGGCCCGGCTCTCGCTGCCGATGGCCACCGCCGCGGCGGTTCCCCCGTCCGAGGCGGAGACGAGCACCCCGCCGGACGCGGCGACGCCCGGCGCGCCCGCCTCCACGCCCGGAGCGACCAGGCCGACGCCCGTCCGCACGACCCCGCCGCCGACCGCGCCGAGAACCGGTCCCCCGCCCGCCACCACCACTCCGGCTCCGCCGCCCGCGACCACGGCGAGCCCCACCACGCCGACACCACCCATGGACGAGACCACCCCGGCTACGAAGCCACCCTTGCCCACGCTCCCCGGCGGCGGCTGACCCGCGCCGCCGGACGGCGCCGCAACCCGATGGGCGATTACGGAAAGTAATGAGTCGTCGCGCCATGGGTTCGAACGGTGGGTGAGGCGCACCGCCGCGAACGCGCAGGTACGGGTGTCTCATCCCCCACACGGCCAGGGTGGGGGCGTCTGGCGCGGCCACCGGGCGTGCATAACCGGTGGACGACATGCCTACCCTGGATGGCATGGAGTTCACCCAGTCCGACAAGCTCGCCGGCGTCTGTTACGACGTCCGAGGTCCCATCCTCGACGAGGCGACTCGGATGGAGGCCGCTGGGGAGTGGATCCTGAAGTTGAACATCGGCAACCCGGCTTCGTTTGGCTTCTCGACCCCGCCCGAGGTTCTCGCGTCCGTGACCGCGAACCTTACGAGCGCCCAGGGCTACAGCGACTCCAAGGGACTTCCGGCGGCGCGTGTCGCCGTCGCCGAGTACCACCGCCGCAAGGGCCTGGCGGGCGTCGGCCCGGACGACGTCTATCTGGGCAACGGCGTCTCCGAAATGATCATGATGTCGTTGCAGGCGCTGCTCAACAACGGCGACGAGGTGCTTCTGCCGGCCCCGGACTACCCGCTGTGGACGGCCGTGGTGAGCCTCTGCGGCGGCAAACCGGTGCACTACCTCTGCGACGAGTCCGCGGGCTGGATGCCCGACCTGGAACACGTCGCCGCCAGGATCACTCCGCGCACCCGGGCGATCGTGTTGATCAATCCGAACAACCCGACCGGCGCCGTCTATGACCGCGCGACGGTCGAGGCGCTGGTGGAGCTGGCCCGCCAGCACAGCCTGATGGTCTTCTCCGACGAGATCTACGACCGGGTTCTCTACGACGGCACGGAGCACGTCTCGGCCGCGGCGCTCGCCCCCGACCTGGTCTGCGTGACGTTCAACGGCCTGTCCAAGGCCTATCTGCTCGCCGGGTTCCGCGCCGGCTGGATGGTCGTCTCCGGCCCTCGCGAGCACGCCTCCAGCTACATCGAGGGCCTGAACATCCTCGCGAACATGCGGCTGTGCGCGAACGTGCCCGGTCAGTACGCCGTCGTGGCCGCCCTGGCCAACGACGAGGGCGCCGGCGAACTCGTGCTTCCCGGCGGCCGGCTGCGTGAACAGCGCGACACCGTGGTGAAGCTGCTGAACGACATCCCCGGGGTGTCCTGTGTGCCGCCGCGCGGCGCTCTCTACGCGTTCCCGCGGTTGGACCCCGACGTGTACGCGATCCGCGACGACGAACGGTTCGTTCTCGACCTGCTGCGAGCGGAGAACATCCTGCTGGTCCAGGGCACCGGCTTCCATTGGGAGAAGCCTGACCACGTCCGCATCGTCACCCTGCCAAACGTCGACGACCTCACCGCCGCGATCGGCCGCATCGACCACTTCCTGTCGACCTACCAGCAGATCTGAGTGGTGGGCGAGGGGGCTCGCGGCGCCGCTGTCCACATGACCAGGCGAGATTTCCACAGTCATGAGCGCCCTGTGGACAAGAGCTGTGGATAACTCGCCCTCAGCTGTGGACGCCGGGGCTGACGACCGAAGCGTGTCGCTACTTGGCGTTGCCAGTACCGGCCCCGTCGAAGGTAGATCATCGGTGCCGATGGACGCGGATCTCGCTGAAGGCGCTGATCTCACTGAAGGTGCCGATCTCACTGAAGGTGCTGAGCCGGACACGCGGGCGGACACCAGGCGGGCGCGCCGGCCCCGGCGGCCGGTGGACATCGCCGTGCCGGTGGCGCTCGCCGGCGCCGTCGTCGCCGCGTTAGGCGCGCTACACGTCGTGTTGGGCCGTCCGCTCTGGTACGACGAGATCTGGCGCCCGCACTTTCTCGCCGAGCCACCGGCGACGTTCTGGCCGGAGCTCGCGCACGCGAACACCCCGTCGGCGCTGGGCTGGGCGGTGCTCACCCGGCTCGTCGGCGACCTGGCCGGCTGGCACGCCTGGGCGTTGCGCGGGCCCGAGCTGGTTGCGCTGGTCCTGCTCCCGGCCGTCGTCTATGTCTTCACCCGGCGGTTCGCCGGCGTGGTCGCGGCCGGCCTTGCGGGGGCGTCGGTCGGGCTGTCCGGGGTGATCGTCGACCTGGGTACCCAGCTCAAGCCGTACTCGGTCGAGGCGCTCGCCTCCGTCGCCATCGTCTGGCTGTGGACGGCTGGACGCCCATGGGCTGGACACCCGCGACCGGCGACGGCGTCTCGCGCTGGCGACCCGACCAGCGGGGCCGCGCCGAGCGCCCAGGGCGCCGCGACCGCGCCGGGGCGGGCCTTGCTCGCGCGCGGCGCGGCGGGGCTGGTCGCACTGTTCTCGGTGCCGGCCGCCTTCCTGGTCATTCCGCTGGCCGCCGCCGATGTGCTGACAGCCGGACGCGGGTCGCGGCGCAGGCTGACCGCGGTGCTCGTGGCGACGCCCGCGCTGGCGATCTGCGGGCTGCACACCCTGGTGTTCGTCGGCCATCAGTCCAGCCAGCGGGCCAGCCGGTTCTGGGACACCCAGTTCCTCGCGGGCCGTGGCCCGCTCGAAGCGGTCCGGTTCGTCGCGGGCGAGGTGGTCCGGATCCTCGGCGGCGCGCCGACCGGCATCGACCGCTACGACCCGAACCTGGTGCACCCGGCGACGGACACCACCTTCGCCGCCGGCTGGCTCATCGCCCCCGCCGCCGGGGTGGCCTTCGCCGTCGGGACCGTCGCGCTCGCGCGCCGTCGCGACGGGCGGCACCTGATCGCCGCGGTCGTCGGCGCGCTGGTGCTCGCGCTCGCCGCCAGCGCCGGCCGCTACTGGCCATTCGGTGCCAACCGCACCAACCTGTTCCTCGTCCCGCTGCTGGTCGTCGTCGTCGCCACCGGCGCCGACCGCCTCGCCCGCCGCCTTGCTCGCCCCGTTGTCCGCCGCCCCGCGGCCACCTACCGGCACGGCCGCCCCGCGGCCACCTACCGGCACGGCCGTCCCGTTGCCGCGGCGGCGGTGCTGGCCGGTCGGGTGCTCGTGGCGGGTGGGCTCGCCGTGCTCGCCGTGATGCCGGTGGCGTCCGCGAGCGCGTTGGCGCCGTTGTGGCGGGAGCGCGCCGAGATCCGGCCGGTGGCGCTGATGGTCGACGCGACGGAGCAGGCCCGCCGGCTCTACCAGCCGGGTGACGTCGTCATCGTTGGTGGCCGGCTGGCCCGTTCCGGCTGGCTGTACGCGATGAGCGTCAGCGACGACCGTGCCTACCAGCCACCGCCCCGGACCTCCCAGCAGACCTCCCAGATCGCTAACCTCCCAGATCGGCTCCCAGACCTCCCCGATCGGCTTCGCCAATCGGGCAGGGACCCCGGATCCGGCAGGGACCCTGTAGCCGATCCGGCAGGAACCCCGGGCAACGCAAGCCCCACCAATCCGGCGGGAAGCCCAAACGCGCCGTCCCGCGTCGGCCCTCGCCTGCCTCAGGGCTCGACGGTCTTCCTCACCGAGGTCGGCGCCGGCGAGGGGCGCGTGGCGTTGGCGGCGCGCCAGGGCCCGCCCCCGAGCCGCGTCCTGCTGTTCGTCCTCGTCTACGACCGCTCGGGCACACGGGCGGAGCTCGCCGACCTGCGCGCCGCGGGCTGGTGCCCATCGGAGGCCTTCGACTTCCCGAACACGGGAACCTTGAACGTCCTGACGCACTGCCTGTAGCACCTGGAGGACGCTCCGCGGCGGGCTGGGCAGTACGGTCAGGCCGCGGGCCGTCTCGTCTACGTCCGCGCGACGGCGAGGCGCCCCGCGCCTCGCCGCATCGGGGGGGGGCATGCCCCAAAATCTGCTGCGATGCCCGTAGGCTCCCGGTCTTGTGAGCCCCGTTCTCGCCTCGTCCCGAGCGGGGAACTTCGTCCGTTCGCTGTTGATCATTGGGCTGATGGTGATCATTTTCCGGGAGCTCTACCTACTGTGGATCTTCCATACCCCAGCCTGGACGTCGCGGCCCCCGGAGATCAAGTATTGCGGCTCCTACTACCAGCAGCGTGAAAATCCGCCGGACGTCTCCACTGCCGAGATGAACAGGATCGCTGGTGGCCGAGTGAAGCAGATCATGCGTTCGCCGGTATTGCGCCCGGTCGCCGCCTACCGCCCCGCGAAGGCCTGCCCGCGCTACGTCTTCGCCAAGGTCGACGACGACCGTTTCGTCGTCTACACCTTCCCGACCAAGTAAGCCGTCCGGGCGCTGGACGCGCCGGGCCGCCTCGGGGCCGGGTTTGGGCGGGAAGGTTGTTGCTGGTTCGCTCCGTGCGGGCGGCGCGCTCCGGCCCCGTACTCGCTTCGCTCCCCGTCGAGATGGTTGGCGGAGGTGGGTCGGGATCGGAGTCGGATCGGGTTGGGCTGGAAGGTTGTTGCTGGTTCGCTCCGTGAGCGCAGGAGGACGGCGCGCTCCGGCCCCCCTACGTCGCTTCGCTCGTAGGAGGGCCTCCGCGAGGCGCGCCTCCGCGCCCAGCCCGGTTGCGTTTCGCTGGAACGTCACGAGTCCAGGGTCCGGCCTGATCTGAAGCCAGATTCCTGCGGGGAACCACCGACCAGACGCGAAGCCCACCTCACGAGCGCAGCGAAGTGCTTCCCGGTACCAGCCCTGGCCTAGTCCGGCGGGAGGTGACCGTGCTGGGTGCGGAGGCCCGGCCGCGAGCGAAGCGACGTGGCCCTGCCGAGATGGCGGCTTCGGGTTGGCGACGTACAGCGTGACGCAACCGTGCTGGGCGCGGAGGCGCGCCTCCGCGGAGGCCTGCCTACGAGCGAAGCGACGTAGGCGGGCCGCCGCGGAGGTCGCCGGAGCGCCCGTGAGCGGAGGAGGACGCGGCGCGGAGGTCCCGTGGGAGCGAAGCGAGTACGGGGCCGGAGCGCCGCGCCCGGACGGAGCGAACCAGCAACCAATGTCACAGCATCGGGCGGGAGGTGCCGCCGGGGTCGGCCGGAGAGTGGGGCGCCTCGCGTGCTGGGGTGACGGTGTAGACGCGGGCGTGGATGGACGTGCGCTGCTGCAGGGCGGCTCGTACCGCGCGGTGCAGGCCGTCCTCAAGGTAGAGGGTTCCCTCCCACTCGACGACGTGCGGGAACAGGTCGCCGTAGAAGGTGGAGGCCTCATCCAGCAGCAGGTCCAACGCGAGGACCCGCTTCGTGGTCACCAGTTGGTCGAGCCGGACCTGGCGGGGCGGGATCTTTGCCCAGTCGCGCTGGCCGAGCCCGTGGTCGGGGTACGGGCGACTGTCCCCGACCAGCTTGAAGATCACCTGAACCTCCTCGCCGTGCCGTCAGCCTTCACGCCACGGACCTACTCCCAACACCTCACCACCCGGACGGCACCGGACCGCGTGGCCGCTCGCCAGCCCCCGGATCGGCCGGCCGTTCCAGCCTAGAATCCTCCGTCCGCGCCCCGAAGCACTACCAGTGTCCGGCCCGTAGTTGCCCGGACCTTGAGACACGCGGGCCTTGTTGGCGTCGGGTAGTTGTCAACGTGCCCCGCCGTCGCCGCGGCGATCCGCGCGAGACGCCTGTCACACTCTCCTCCCATCGATTGTCCGGTAGGGGCCCGGTGTCGCCGTCCGTCCGACTGGCAGGGGGCCTTTGCTTGACGGGGAGGCCGCTGGCTACTTAAGTAAGCCTTACCTGATGACAGGAGGAACTCGATGCCAGCGGAGGAACCGGACGAGGCGATGGCCCGCGACGCGGTCCGTGCGCGCACCGTCCTGGCCGGCGCCCGGCACGCGCTGCTGACCGTGCTGGGACCGCGGGTGCGAGGCTGGACCGGCCTGATCGACGATGGCGGCGAACCGGTTCTGCTGGTCGGTGCCGACAGCCCGCCCACGCGCGCGGCCGCCGCTGGCTCGGCGCGCCGCTGCCGCCTCGATATCCCCGGCGCCGCGGGCGAGCGGCTCGTGCTCGCCGGGCAGCTGCGGACGGTGCCGGGCAGCGCCGAGCAGGTGGCCCGCAGGATCGCCGGGCCCGGCCTGACGGTCGAGGTGCCGCAGTGCGGCGGCGACGAACTCGCGGCGGTGGCGCTGTCGGTCGACGAGGTACTGCTGTGCCTGCCCAGCGTGGCCGAGCCGGGGGCGCGCCGGGGATGGCTCCACCGTGTCGCCGGAGGTGCCGCGAGCGCCGCGGAGGGCGGTGCCCTCGGCCAGGGCACCGAGCCGCGGTGGCCGTCGACGGCGAACGGCCAACGGATCGATCTGGCCGCCTACGCGCTCGCCGAGCCGGACCTGATCGCCGCGTACGCGCCGGACCTCGTGGAGCACCTGAACATCGCGCACGGCGACCAGCTGCGCCGGATCGCCGCTCATGGCCAGCCCGTCGCGGCGCCCGTGCCGAGGCCGTCACGGACGGCCGGCGCGCTCGGGAGCACGGCGACGGCGGACGGCGCGGGTTCGGCCGCGGGCACGGCCGGCGCCCTCGGACTGGGCGGCGTCGCGAGCGGAAGCGACTCGGGCGAGCCGGCGTGGACCAGACGGCTCGCGGACCCGACGGATCTGTCCGCCGTCGCCGCGGTCGCGATCGGTGACCTCGACCGCACCGGCCTGACGCTGTGGCAGGTCGGCCAGGACGGCGCGGACGAACTGCGCGTCACCTTCCGTCAGCCGCTCACCGAGCCGCGCTCGCTGGGCCTGGAGCTTCGCCGTCTGCTCTCCAACGACTAGCGGAGGCGGAGGCGCCGGGTACCGCGTTTGACAGCGGTATCCGAAACGGTTTTCATTACGGGCATGCGCCCTCATGAGGACCGGACGCCCGCGCGCCGGTCCGCCGTGCCCTGGAAGTACCGTCCGAGGGCCCTGGCGGCGGTCGGCGCGCTTGTCGCGCTTGGCTTCGCCACCTCGGCGCTGCTTGCCGGCTGCGCCTCGGCGGACGACGGCGGCAGCACCGGCGATGCCCACGACGGAAGGCTGCGTGTGGTCGCCACGACCACCCAGGCCGGCGACTTCAGCCGGGCGATCGGCGGTGACCTCGTCGAGGTCACCCAGCTGGTCAAGCCGAACGTCGACCCGCACGACTACGAGCCGTCGCCGGCCGACCTGGACGCCATCGCCACCGCCGGCGTCCTGGTCACCAACGGCGTCGGGCTGGAGCACTGGCTCGACGACGCGGTCTCGGCGGCCGGGTTCGAGGGCACCCGGGTGGTGATGGCCGACGGCGTGACCCTGCGCACCGGCACCGGTGGCGAGGCCGGCGAGCACGACCCGCACATCTGGCACGACCCGCGCAACGCCAAGATCATGGTTGCCGATGTCGAGCGGGGCCTCGCGCGGGCCGATCCGGCGCACGCCGGGACCTACCAGGCGAATCTGGCCACCTACTCGGCGTCGCTCGACGCGCTCGACCGCCGCCAGGCCGCCGCGTTCGCGACGATCCCGCCCGAGCGCCGGCTGCTGGTCACGAACCACGACGCGTTCGGCTATTACACGGCCCGCTATGGGATCACCTACGTCGGCTCGATCATCCCGAGCTTCGACACCTCGGCGGAGCTTTCCGGGCGAGCCATCCAGGAGATCGTCGCGAAGATCCGGGCGACCGGGGTCAGGGCGGTGTTCTCGGAGTCGTCGCTGCCACCGAAGACCGCCGAGACGATCGGACGCGAGGCCGGTGTCACGGTGGTCGCCGGCGAGGACTCGCTGTACGCCGACTCACTTGGCCCCGTCGGGTCCGCCGGCGAGACGTACCTGAAGGCCGAACAGCACAACACCGACGTCATCATCGGAGCGCTTCGGTGAGGCGGGGTGGTCTGGGGGCGGACCGGGCGCTGTCACCTGGTGGTCGACCGCATACCGTGGCCGTCATGAGTTCCGACGCTCGGGCCACCTCGGTATCCCCGTTGGGCCCGTCGCTCGTGACGCCCCGGTTCGGGCTGGCCGCGCTCGCTGACCGCGAGGCGCCGCCGGCTGTCGCCGGGCATGTGACCATGGCCGCGTCGGCCGCTGTGGCGGGGCCGGTCGCCGTGGCGGGGCCGGTCGCGGACGGCGGCCGCTCCGCGCCGCGCCGGGAGCCGGCCGCGCGGACCGGGCCAGCCGGGGGGGCACGGGCCGCCGAGGCGGCTCTGCCCGTCGAGCCGGCCGCCGCGGGAGTGCCGGACGCGCTGGTGCTCGCGGAGGCGACCGTCGCCTATGGCCGCACCCCGGCGCTGGAGCGCGTGAGCGGCCGGGTGCCGGCCGGGCGCACGGTCGCGTTGATCGGCCCGAACGGCGCCGGCAAGTCGACGCTGATCAAGGCGGTGCTCGGCCTGGTCCCCGTGGTGTCCGGCTCGGTGACCGTGCTGGGCCAGACGCCGGCGCGGGCCCGCCGCGAGGTCGGCTACGTCCCCCAGGCGGACACCCTGGACGCCGACTTCCCGGTCTCCGCCGCGCAGGTGGTGTTGATGGGCCGCTACCGGCGGATCGGCTGGGTGCGCCGGCCGGGCGCCGACGACCGGGCTGCCGCCCAGGAGGCGCTCGCGGCGGTCGGGCTCGAGCACCGCGCCCGCGACCGGTTCGGAACGTTGTCCGGCGGGCAGCGTCAGCGGGTTCTGCTGGCCAGGGCGATCTCGGCGCGACCGCGGTTGCTGCTGCTCGACGAGCCGTTCAACGGCGTCGATACCGTCTCCCAGGACGCGCTGCTCGCGACGCTCGCGCGCCTGACCGCCGCGGGGACCGCCGTGGTGATCTCGACCCATGACCTGGCGCTGGCGCACCTGGCCTGCGATGACGTCTGCCTGCTCAACAGGCATCAGTTCGCGTTCGGGCCGCCGGCGGCGACCCTGACTCCCGAGCTGCTGCGCGCGACCTACGGCGGTGCCGCGGTGGAGCTGGGCGCCCACGGCGTCATCGTGGCCCGCCCATGACCTCGACCCGCCGCCGCCTCGCGGCCCGGGCCGCGAGGCGGGAAGGCGTCGGGACGGGCGCGGCACGGTGACACAGCTGCTGGTGGCACCGTTCGAGCGGCCCTACCTCACCCGGGCGCTCGTCGAGCTGTTGCTGCTCGGCGGGGTCGCGGCCGTCGTGGGGGTGTTCGTGCTGCTGCGTCGGCTCGCCTTCCTGACCGACGCACTCACCCACACCGTTTTCCCTGGCGTCGTCGTCGGCTTCCTGCTCGGCGGGCAGTCGGGGATCTTTCCGGGCGCCCTGGTGGTCGCCTGCGTCGCCGCCGGGCTGTTCACTCTGCTCGCGGCCACCCGCCGGGTCGGGGAGGACGCGGCGCTCGCGATCCTGCTCACCGGGTTCTTCGCGATCGGCGTCGTGCTGGTCTCGCGTCGCTCGTCGTACACGGCCGACCTGACGGCGTTTCTGTTCGGCCGGGTGCTGACCGTGCGTGTCTCCGACATCGTCGCGACGGCCGTCGTCGCGGCGTTCGTGCTCGTGATCCTGGCCGTTCTGCGTAAGGAACTGCTGCTGGTCGCGTTCGACCCTGAATCGGCCCGGGCTGCGGGGTACCGGGTGGCCGCACTCGACCTGGCGCTCAACCTGGCGATCGCACTCGTTGTCGTCGCCGCGGTGCGCGCAGTCGGCACGGTCCTCGTGATCGCGCTGGTCGTGGTCCCGGCGGCGGCCGCGCGGCTGCTCTCCGACCGCCTCATCGTGATCGTCACCGTCGCCGCGGCCCTGGGGATGGCGAGCGGCTGGCTCGGCCTGCTGGTCAGCTACCGGATCTCGGTGGACCACGGCATCCGGCTCGCGACCGGCGCGACCGTCGTGCTCGTCCTCGTCGCCGCCTACCTGCTCGCGCTCGCGGCCGCCGCCGTGCGCGCTCGCCTGCGCCCGCGATACCAAGGAGGAACTCGAGGCAGCCGGCGGGCCGTGGCCGCCACGCCCTCGCCCGACGACCCTCAGGCCGACGACCCTCAGTCCATGGCGACCACCCCGGGCGAACGGCCGGGCATGGGCACCCGCCATGGACTGACGAAGAACTCTGACGGCCGTCCCGGCGCGGCGGGTCCGGGCACCGAGATCGGGCTGGGCACGCGATGAGGCTGTGGGAGACCCTCGGCGACGGCTACACGCGCCGGGCGCTGACCGAGGCCGTGCTGGTCGGCATCCTCTGCGGGGCCGTCGGGGTGCACGTGGTCCTGCGGCGGCTGAGCTTCCTGACCACCGCGCTCACCCACGCGACGTTTCCCGGCGTCGTCATCGCCGCGCTGCTGGGCGTGCACCTCGTCCTCGGCGCGGGACTCTTCGGCCTGCTCGTCGTCGGCGTGGTCGCGGCCGTCTCGGGGGCGCGCGGCGGGGGCGGCACCCTGCCCTCGGCCGCTCCGGCTGGCCGCGGCGGGCGTGACCTGTCCAGCGTCACGGGCGTTGTCCTGTCCGGCGGGTTCGCCTTCGGCGTCGCCCTGATGTCCGCCCAGGATGGCTTCACCAAGGATCTGACGGCCTTCCTGGTCGGCTCCATCCTCACCGTCGGCACGACGGACCTCGCCATCACCGCCGGCGCGGCCGCCGTCGTCCTCACGGTGCTCGTCGCGCTGCGCAAGGAGCTGCTGCTCGGCGCGTTCGACCCGACCGCGCTCTGGGCCGCCGGCTACCCGGCGCGGCTGCTCGACCTGGTCGTGCTGCTCGTGGTCGAGGTGACGGTCGTGACCACGGTGCCCGCCGTTGGCACGATCATGGCGATCGCGCTGGTCGTCGGCCCGGCGGCGACCGCGCGGCTGTGGTGCGCGCGTATCGGCCCGATGACCGCCCTCTCGATGGCCTTCGGCGTCGCCGCGAGCGTCATCGGCCTCGCGGTGAGCGCCCAGTGGGACGTCGCCGCCGGCGGCGCCATCGTGCTCACCATTGCCGCCCTCTTCGCCTTCTCGCTGCTTCTCGCCCCCCGCGCCCATCTCGCCACCCCTCGCTCCCCGGCCGCGGAGCCCGCCACGGCCGGCTGAGACGTGATCCGGCGCGGCCTCCCAGCCCGGCGGGACATCTGACGCTCAGCTGACTGCGTGGGCAATAGTGATGAACGTTGGGGATATGGCAGAGTCACGGTCGTGACGACCGGTCGGAGCCGCCCGCGCCGGCCACCCGGCGCGACCGGCCCGGGGCGGCGCGAGCCGCTCGCCGCCCGCCGGTCCTCCGTGATGTTCACCGTGCGAGGCGGCCTGTCCGGTGTTCCGAGCCTGCCAAGGCTCCCGAGCTTCCCGACGCCGCGTCTCGCGTCGCCCGCCGGACAGCACGCCCCCGCCGGCCATCAGCTCGGTTCCCTGGGCTCCTCGGACTCCCTGGCCGGGCATCCCGCGGCGCCGGGCGTCCGGCTCGCCAGGGCGGTCGTCGCCGGCGGGGCCTCGACGAGCCTCGCGATCGCCGCGCACGCCGCCGCCGGTGGTGCCCCACCCTCCGCCGCGTTGGTCGCCGCCGCGGGCGCGCTGTTGATCCGGCTGGCCTACGGCCTGGCCGGGCGTCACCGCGGCCTGCCGACGGTGCTCGCCGCCCTGGCCGGCTCCCAGTTCGGGCTGCACATCGCCTTCGTCCTGAGCGGCCACCGGGCCGCGAACCCGGAGCATCACCATGTGGTAGCCCCGGCGGAGCTGCTCGCCTACGGCGGGGAGCACTACGGCGCGGGCGCAGGGTTCATGATCCTGGCCCACCTGGCCGCGGTCGTCGTCACCGGCGCGCTGCTGCACCGGGCCGAGGAGCTGTTGTGGGCCGCGGCCGCGCTGCGGGCCACGTTGCGCCACCTGACGGCGCGCGTCTTCGGACCACTGGCCGACGCCGTGTCCCGGCTGCGGCGCCTGCTCGCGTCGGTGATCGTGGGCCTTCCGCCGGCGATGAGCGCCGGGGTGACCGCCGTGGCGGCCACGCCACCGGTGCCGCCACGGGACATCCCGGTCGGACGTGCGGCCCGGCGGCGCGGCCCGCCGGCGCCACGCCACGCCCTGACACCCGCCTGACCTCCCTGCCTGACACCCGCCTGACCTCCCTGTACGTGTCCAGCTCACGCATGTCCAGCTCCGACACTTGAGCGGCCTCTGACCGCGCGAGCGGCATTTCCGCGTCGGTCCCCCCTCAGGGCCCCCGCCGACTGGCTGCCAAGTGGCGGGGAGCCCTGGACGTGCCGGTGCGTGCTGAGTCCCCACCTGGCCAATCGGTGGGGAGGAGCTACCGGACGACGCCACCCACCCCGCGGCTGACGCTGGGGTGAGGTCGGAGCCGGCCGGTCGCGTGGCCGTCCCCCCTGTGGACCAGGAGACGACGGCCGGGTGCTGGGCGGCGCGCGTCACGACGAGGCACATTCCACGACCGGGGGCCGAGCCCGCCGCCACCGCGCGGCGGAGTGGGCCGACCGGCGGCGCCTCGCCACCACCCGTGAGCCCCGTGGGCGACGGGCCCATGAGCGACCGTCCAGGGCGGGACCGCCGCGACGGTCCCGGGCGCCGGGTGGCATCCCCTCCCAACTTCTCGTCCACCTGTGTGGAAGGACCACCATGTCCCAAACCGTGTCCCGAACCATGTCCCGGGTCGCCCGGGCCGGCGGCGTGCTCGCCGCCGGAACCATCGCCCTCGTCGCGACGGCCCTGCCCGCCTGGGCGCACGTCAGCGTCGCCCCGACGAGTGCGCCCGCCGGCGGCTACACCACGCTGGCGTTCAAGGTGCCGACCGAGAGCGACACCGCGTCGACCACCAAGCTCGACGTCGCGTTCCCCACCGACGCGCCCATCGGCTCGGTGAGCGTGCAGCCGAAGGCGGGCTGGACCTACGAGGTCCACAAGGGCAAGCCACCCAAGCCGGTGGTGACCGACGACGGTGACCAGATCAACGAGGTGGTCACCGAGATCATCTGGACCGCCGCCGGCTCGCCGGGGATCAAGCCTGGCGAGTTCGACACCTTCGTCGTCTCGGCCGGCCCGCTGCCCGAGGGCGTCGCGTCGATCTCCTTCAAGGCGCTGCAGACCTACTCGGACGGCGAGGTCGTGCGCTGGATCGAGACGAGCACGGCTGGGCAGCCCGAGCCGGAGCACCCGGCCCCGACGCTGACGCTGACCAAGGCGTCGGCGGACGACGCGGACGACGGCGCCACGACGGCCGCCACGCCGGTGGCGGCCGCGTCGTCGGAGTCGTCGGGGTCGTTGTCGGATGGCACGGCTCGTGGGCTTGGGATCGCCGGGCTGGTCGTCGGCGTTCTCGGGCTCGCGGCGGCGGGCTTCGCCCTCGCCACGTCCCGGCGTCGCGCCGGTACGGGAGGCTGACGCACGCGCGTGGCCTGTCCGCCCGGTGGAACGGTCCTCGGGCGGACAGGCCCAGGCTTGTCCGCGGCCGCTTCACCTCGGGTTGCTCGGGGATGGCTCATCGGCGCTATGCGCCGCACCGCCGACGAGATCGGGACCAACCCTTGCTTTGGCGAGAACACCGCTGGGCGCGGTGACAGGAAGAGACTGAACGTTATGAGCGGTAAGACCGGCATCAAGGCGGACTCGCCGGGCCTCTCCCGGGGGCCGGCGGCGGGCGCGGCGGCCGATGAGCCCACGACGCCCTCGGGGAGCTCCGGTGCCGCGGCGGTCCGCCGGCCTCGGCGCCGGATCGCGGCGGCGGGGCACCGTCGGCGTCGGGCCGGGACGTTGCTGGTGCTGACGCTGGCCACCGCACTGGCCGTCGTCGGTGGCGCGGCCTCGCCAGCGTGGGCGCACGCCATCCTGGAACGGGCCACCCCGGCCGGCGGCACCGCCGTCGCCACCGCACCGACGAACATCACACTGGGCTTCAGTGAGGCCGTCCGCACCGACGCGAACGCGATCCGTGTGATCGACACCCATGGCACCCGGGTGGACACCGGCGGCGCGCACAGCGGCGCACACGCCTCCGACGTGACCGTGGCCCTCAAGCCGGGGCTGCCGAAGGGGACGTACCTCGTCAGCTGGCGCGTCATCTCCGCCGACAGCCATCCGATCGCGGGTGGCTACGCCTTCGGGATCGGCGAGGCGCCGGCTGCCGGCGCCGCGGCGGCGGCGAGCGCCACCCCGAAGGGGTCGGCCCTCACCGGGTTCACCTTCGGCCTCGCGCGGCTGGTCGCGTTCGCCGGAATGGCGCTGCTGCTCGGCGCCGTGTTTCTCCTGGTGGCGCTCTGGCCGGGCGGGCTACGCCGCCGCGCGCCGCGGCTGCTGATCGTCGGCGGCTGGGTGGCGGTGTTCGTCGGGTCCGTCGCCTGTCTGCTCCTGCAGGGCGTCTACGCCTCGGGACTGGGGCTTTCGGCGCTGGCACGCTGGGATCCGCTCGGGGCCACGCTCGGGGACCGGTACGGCCGGCTCACCCTGATTCGCCTGCTGGCCCTGCTGCTCGCTCTTCCGCTGCTCCGAGGACTGGTCTGGACCCTCGCCGAGGGAGCCGCCGACAGCCCGCCGCCCGCCGGCGCGGTGCGGCCCTCGCGCTGGGTGATGGCCGAGCTCGGCGGCCTCGCCGTCGCGGTCGCCGCGACGACGGCGCTCGTCGGGCACGCGGGCGCGGGCTCGTGGTCCTGGCTCGCCGCCAGCAGCCTGACGGTGCACCTGCTCGCCATGTCGATCTGGCTGGGAGGCCTGGCCGTGCTCGCCGCCGGGCTCCTCGACCGGCGTGCCTCGGCGGCCGTGACGACGGGCGGCCAGGGCGTATCGGCCGGCTGGGCCTCCGCTGTCGAGCGGGGGAACGCCGGTGAGACGGACGAGGAGGCCGACCTCGCCGCCGCTCGTGCCTACCTGGACGAGCAGGGCGCCGAGGCCGTACCGGTGCCGGCGGCCCGGGCCGCGGAGCTTGCCTCGGTGCTCCCGCGCTGGTCACGCACGGCGATGGCCGCGGTCGCCGCGATCGTGGTCAGCGGCACCTACCAGACCTGGCGCGAGGTCGGCACGCTGCCAGCCCTGTTCGACACCGACTACGGGCGGTTGCTGCTCTACAAGCTCTGGTTCGTGCTGGCGATGCTCGGGATCGGCTACATCTCCCAGCGTTGGGTCAGGCACCACTATCGGCCGGTCGCGCTGGCCATGACAGCCGAGACGGATCCGGTGGGCCGCGGCGTGGCCCACCGGCGCGCCGCGGGTGGCGGCCTGGACGGCGCCAAGGCGGCCGCCGCACCCGTCGCACCCGCCACACCCGACGCGGACGGCTCCGGGCGGGAGGTCACCGTCGGAGCGCTCGCCGCGCTGCGGCGTGGGGTGATCGCCGAGGCGGTGATCGCGATCGCGGTGCTGGCCGTGACCGCCGTACTGATCAACCGTGTCCCCGGCCGGTCCTCGTACGCTCCGCCGTTCCACACGACAACCGTCGCCGGACCGCTCACCGTCGACGTGCGGGTGTCGCCCACCCGGATCGGCCTGGAGGGCATCGAGGTCACGGTGCGCGACCCGCAGGGACAGCCGCAACGGCTGGTCGAGGCGTCGGTGACGCTGTCGCTACCGGCGGCCCAGGTCGGCCCGCTCGAGGTACCGGTGGTCGCGGCCGGCACCGGGGCCCTGGTCACCCAGGACGCTCAGGTCCCGCTCCCCGGGGACTGGCGCATGACGATCACCCTGCGGATCAATGACTTCGACCAGTACTCGACCACCGTCACCTACCGCGTCCGCTGACCCGTGAGCGCGGCCTTCGGCCCGTCGGCCGACGGGCTGTCCGGGGGGCGAGACGGCGAAGAGGGCCGAATGCTGGAGACCGACCGAGAGCCACGGTGAAGAAGCCGCCGAGTGCCCGGTAGCGTCGGCATGCGCGCCGCCGGCCGAGTCGCCTCCCGCTGTGTGGGGCCGCGCCGTCGTCACGAGGCATGGGGCTCGTGCCGGCTGGCCGCTTCTCGTCGTGTGAGGCCGGCCGTCGCCGCGGCGGGTGGCCGGAGGACGGAGACGGCGGTGGACAGACGAGGGAGCGGATAGATGGGTGTTTCGGCTGGTCCGCTGGTAGCCGAGCTCTACCGGTACCCGGTGAAGGGGCTGTCCGCCGAGCCGATCGGCGAGGTCGCGCTGAGCGCCGACGAGGGCGTCCCCGGTGATCGGATGTTCGCACTCGCGCTGCCCGACACCGAGTTCGACGAGGACCATCCGGCGGCGCTGCACAAGACGCGGTTCCTGATGCTGCAGCGCGACGAGGCGCTCGCCAGGGTCCGCACCGGCTACGACCCGGTCACCGGCCAGCTCCGCGTCGACGACGGCATGCGCCGCTGGTCGGCCGACCTCGGCACCGCGGCCGGACGGCGCGCCGTCGAGGAGTACTTCGGCGCGCTCGCCACCCCGACCGCCGGCACATCCGGCGCCGCCCCGGGCCACGGCACGGACGGCACGGGCATGACGGACGTGACGGACACGGTCCACGGGCTGCCCCGACTGGTCGAGGCCCGTGGCGGCCACCGGTTCACCGACGCGGGGCCGGCCGGGCCGGACCTGATGCGCGCGGTCTCCGTCGTCAACCTGGCATCCGTGCGCGACCTCGCCGCGCGGGTCGGCCAACCGGTCCACCCGCTGCGGTTCCGGGCGAACGTCTACGTCGACGGCATCCCGGCCTGGGCCGAGCGTGACTGGATCGGTAAGGAGATCACCCTGGGCCCGGTGCGGGCCCAGGTGCTCTCCGTCACCCGGCGCTGCGCCGCGACCACCGTCAATCCGGATACCGCCGAGCGTGACCTCAAGGTCGTCAAGGAGCTTTCCGCCCACTACGGTCATACCGAATGCGGCATCTACGTCCAGGTGCGCGGCGCGGGCACGGTGCGCCCGGGCGATGCGGTGACGCCGCCCGCGCCCGCGTAACGCCGCTCACGCCGGACCACCGAGAACGACCCGCTGAAAGGCCGCGCGACAATGGCCGAGTCTTGCGCGGCCGGAGGTGCGCCGGTACCGCGCCGTGAAGGTTGCCGACGATGGACCAGGACCGGGAGGACTCGTGCGGGTCGTGATCGCCGAGGACTCGGTGCTGCTGAGGGAAGGGCTGTCCCGCCTGCTGACCGACGCGGGCTGTGAGATTGTGGCAGCGGTCGGTGACGGTCCTGCCCTGGTTGAGGCGATCGCCGCCCACCGACCGGACGTCTCGGTTGTCGACGTGCGAATGCCGCCGTCGCATCGCGACGAGGGGCTGCGGGCCGCGATCACGGCCCGCTCCACCGTGCCGGGCTCGCCGGTGCTGGTGCTCAGCCAGTACGTCGAGAAACAGTACGCGGCCGAGCTGCTCGCCGACGGCGCCGGCAGCATCGGCTACCTGCTCAAGGACCGTGTCGCCGATGTCCGGGAGTTCGTCGAGGCCGTCCGGCGGGTGGCCTCGGGCGGCACCGTGATGGATCCCGAGGTGGTCGCGCAGCTCCTCGTCCGCACACGGCGCGACGACCCGATGGCCTCTCTGACCCCGCGTGAGCGCGAAGTGCTGCGGCTGATGGCCGAGGGCCGCTCGAACGCGGCGATCGCCGGCGAGCTGGTGGTGAGCGCCGGCGCCGTCGAGAAACACATCTCCAACGTCTTCTCCAAGCTGGGCCTGGAGGCATCCGGCAGCGACCACCGCCGCGTGCTCGCCGTCCTCACCTACCTCCGCGAGTCCTAGGCCGAAGTCGCGCCCCCGGAGGATCGGCTAGCGCCGATCTTCCGGGGACCCCTGCGGCGATGATGGCGAAGCCTCGCGTCCGGGAGGCCGACAGACACGGCATAGCCCCGAGGCGGCGCGGCCGCGTTCAGACCGGGGCCGTCGTTCGAGCGAGGACTAGATGTTGGCCGTGTTTCCGGAGCCGACGGTGCCGGGAAGCGACGACGTGCCGCTGTTCGACTCGATGGTCGGAGGGTTCGTCGTCTTGGGCGCCGCGGGCGGCGTGCTCGGTGTGGACGACGTCGGCTGCGCGGGGGTGGTGGGAGCGCCGCCGTCGCCTGGCGTGGGCGAGGTCGTCGTACGGGTCGGTGACGGCGTGGGCGAGGTCGTCGTGCGCGTCGGTGACGGCGTGGGCGAGCTCGTGGTGCGCGTCGGTGACGGGCCGGAGCTGGTGCCCTTGGTGGTGGTCTCCGGCGGCGGTGGGGTCACGGGCGCCGACGAGGCGCCCGCCCGCGTCGGCGGCGCTGGTGTCGTCGTGGCGATCGGGCGGTCGTCGCTGACGAGCCGCGGCTGGCCTCCCGGGCCCGGGAGGCTGGAGACGCCGACGGTCGGGGCGGCCGTCGGCCCGGGCGGGGTCGGCCGGCCGGTCGCCCCCGTGCCGGCCGTCTTGCCCACCTCCAGCGAGGGAGCCACGATCGCGACGTCGGGAAAGTCCTGAGCGGACAGCTGGGCGGTCGGCGCCGGCCAGTTGAGCGCGGCGGTGATGCCCGCGACAGCGACGACCAGCGACGCCGCCACCGCGATCGCAGGACGGGTGCGCCAGTCCGGCCCGTGGCGGCGGCGCCCCTCGACGCCGTCGATCGGCACCAGCGGCGCGCCCTGGCCGTCGGCGTAGTAGTGGCCGTCGGCGTCGTACCGGTGGGCCGGGAACGGCACCACGTTCGGCTCGGCGAGCTCGCTCAGGTCGACGTCGACGGTCGGGGGGTCGACGTCGACGGCGGGGAGGTGCCCTGGGCTGGTGGCCGCGTCGGCTGCGCCCTGCCACTGGGCCGACTGCGCCTGCTGGGCGGCGTTCGCCGCATTGCCGTGGCCGACCGCGGCGTGGCTGGTTGCCGCGGAGTCGCCGCCGGAGGCCTTCGCGACGCCGACGGCGTGGCCGTGCGCCTCGGCGGCGTGGCCGTGCAGCCCGGCGGCGCCAGCCGGGTCGTGCCCGGCGGCCTTGGTCAGGTGGTCGGCGGCTGCCTGGGCGGCGTTTCCGCCGTCGGCGTGCGCCGCGCCGGCACTCTTTGTCGTCCCTTGGGCGGCCTTGGTCAGATGGTCGGCGGCTGCCTGGGCGAGGTTTCCGCCGTCGGCTTGCGCCGCGGCGGTCCCCTTGTCGGCCGCGGCCGCGGCGAGGTTCGACCCGGCCGATCCCGCGCCTCCGGCCGCGGCTGCGCCCGTGCCTCCGGTCGCGCCGGAGACGATGGTCGGGGCGTCGGCGAGGCCGGCCACGGCCACGGCCACGGCCCCAAGGCCGATCGCGCCCGCGACGTCGCGCCGGGTGGCGTCGACCTCGGTGTCGGTGTCGGGGTCCGAGTCGGCGAACGCGGCGGCGCCGGCCATCGCGATGGCGGCGCCGGTGGTGCGGACCGGCAGCCCGGACGACTCCATGCCGTAGTCCGTCCGGGCGGCGAGGCGCTCCTGGGCGGCTCGCTCGTGCGCGGCGGCGCTGGCGGCCCGGTCGAAGGTGCGCGCGAGGCCCGCGCGCAGGCTGGCCGGCGCGGGCACCACGGCTCCGTCGATCATGTCCTCGGCGCTGATGCCATGCGGCACGGGCGCGCTACGCGCCTGCGGCGACCCGGACCAGGCGAGGGCGCTGCCGCGGGCAAGCTCGAGCAGCCACGACCGCAGCCGGGCCGGCTCGCTCAGCGGGTTCATCCGGGTGCGGGCCACGAGGGCGAACGCCGTGCCGGCGGCGGCGCGGGCGACCGTCGGGTCCCCCAGAACGACAACGCACATCGAGAAGACGTCGTCCGCGTACCGATCGTAGAGATCGTCAAATGCCTGACGGTCACCGCGGCGTACTCGTGCCACCAGGTCCGCGTCGCCGTCCATATCGCCCGCCGCTCCTGTCGCTCTGTCGGACGCACCAATACTAGGAGCCAGGCCTTCGTTGGGCGTGAAGCTTGCAAAGATCGCCGTGTCGCGCGTTCGACAGCCCATCGGACTTGACGGCGATGGCCGTACTCGGCCCACGGGGTGCCGATCCGTGACACCTTCTCCGCGAACATGTTCTCATCTGGGGGGACCGGACGTACAGCAGGTTCTAGGGCGGATCACGTCCGTTATGGGACAACTTGCCTCCGCGCGGCGCCGCCGCGGACGGTCCGTCGGACCGCGCCAGGCCGCCGCCGGGCGTTGCCCCGCACAATCTGCGCCGCATGGTTGCGCCGGACCTGGAATCGTTTTCTGGGCGTCCGTGGTGTATCTGATGGGAAAATCCGAATGAACACCCGCGATTCCGTCAGGTATTCGCGGCGCGGCCACCATTGATGGCCGCCCACCCGCGGAACATCCGCGCCGAGCATTGGCCCGGCCTCAGCGTCAGTCCATCGTCGGAGGGGGCCGTCCATGACGAGGCGCTGCCCCGTACGGCGGGAGGCGTTCGACAGCTCTCCGGGTGCTGGCCCCGAACAGTGACGAGCCCGGCCGGTGGCTGCCACCGGCCGGGCTCGGGTGCCCGTCCGCGGCCGTGGGCGGCTGTCGGGCCACGCACGGGCGCTGGGGTACTGCGCAGCCTGGTTTACTACGGCTGCTGGGCCAGCTTGACCTGGACGGTCCGGGTCTGGCCGTCACGGCTGTAGGTGACCGTGACGTTGTTATTGACCTCGTGTGCCCGTACCGCCGCGATCAGCGAGTCGGTGTCAGTCACCGTCCGGTCGTCGAGCTTGGTGATGATGTCGCCGACCTGCAGACCGGCCTGCTCAGCCGGGCCACCGCCGACGAGGGACCGGATCTGGGCGCCCTCGCTGCTGGTGCTGGGCTGGTTGTTGTTGCCGTTGCCCACGTCCGACGCGCTGACGCCGAGATACGGGTGGGTGGCGTGGCCAGTCGCGATCAGTTGCTCGGCGATCTTCTGCGCGTAGTTGCTGCCGATCGCGAAGCCGACGCCGATGTTGCCGGACTGCTGCTGTTGCCCGAGCCCACTGCCGCTGTCGACAGTCGCGATCGCGCTGTTGATGCCAACGATCTGGCCCTTGCTGTTGACCAGCGGCCCGCCCGAGTTGCCCGGGTTGATCGCGGTGTCGGTCTGGATCGCGTCGAGCACCGCGTTCTGGTCCTGCACCTGGCTGTCGCCGGTGCGCACCGGCCGGTGCACGGCGCTGACGATGCCGGAGGTGACCGTCCCGGACAGGCCGAGCGGGCTGCCGACCGCGACCACCAGCTCCCCGATCTGCAGCGCGTCGGAGTCGCCGAACGTCGCCGCCGTGAGGCCGGTCTTATTGATCTTGACGACGGCGAGGTCCGAGCTGGGGTCGGTACCCACGACGGTGGCGTCGAGCTGCTCGCCGGTTTGCAGCGTCACGGTAAGCGATCCGCCGGACGAGGCGCCCGACACGACGTGGTTGTTGGTCAGGATGTATCCGTCCGCGCGGATGATCACGCCGGACCCGGTGCCGGCCTCGCTGCTCGACACCTCGGAGATCGTGACCACGCTCGGCAGGATGACCTGCGCGGCCTTGCTGACGGTGCCGTCGGCGGCCGGCGCCACGGGGGAGTTGTCGGTGTCACGGGTCAGCCCCGAGCCGGTGACGACCTGGGAGGAGCCGCTGTTGTCGGCCACCAGGGCTCCGACGCCGCCGCCGATGCCCCCACTGACGAGCACCAGCGCGACCGCCGCGGCGACCAGCCGGCGCCGGCCGCCCAGCGGGCCCGAGCGCGCGGGGCCCGGGCCCGGCCCGCCCGGCCCGACAGGACCGCCGGGGATACCACCGGCGGGTGAGCCATACCCGCCGGTGGGTGGCGGATACTGCGGGGCCGCCCATGGCTGGCCGGAAGGCGGGCCCGCGGACCAGGGTGGGGACGGTGGGGACGGCGGTGGGCCCCAAGGGGAGCCCTGGCCGGGACCAGTCGGCGGGTTGGGGCCCGGCGTGCCCTCGGTGTTGAACACCGTGTTCGTCGGGACCCCACCGGTCGCCGGACCGACGAGGACGGGGCCCGTGGCCGGGTTCATGCCGCCGGCATATGGCGTATGCCCGAACTCGCCGGGCGGCCCCTGTGGGGCCGCGCCGGGTCCGGTGTTCTCGGCCGAGCCCGTTACGGGCGGAGCCCAGGGCGAGCGGTACTCGGACGCGGCGTCAGGCACCTCCCGGGCATCGATTGGCCGGCCGGCCGCGTCGCTGTTGCCGAACGCGGTGGTGTTGAAGGTGGGACGCGTTGTCATGAGATGCACTTTCCCGGCGGACCCTGAGTGATTCCTGAAATCCATCCAACGTTTCCGCTAAGCGGTCTGCACAGGCTATCGGTTATCGGACTGACGGGTCCGGCGCGGGTCGGTCGGCCGACACACCCCTCCGCCGTCCTCGCGTGTCGTCCGTCGTCCGTCGTCCGCGGGCCGTGCCGGTGGCTGTGACGGCGGCCGCGTTGGCCGCGTCGGTCGCTGCGGGCCGGGCACGCGGGCCGACCGGCATGCCCTCCGCCGGGGCAGGAGATCACGTCGCCGCCGGGGCGGCGGGCGGCGTTCGCCGGCCGACCTCCGCGCGCGGTGTCGCGGATGTCGGGACGTCGGGTCCTGGGCGCCGTCGACGACGACCGGTACAGACGACGACCGGTACAAGGGCACACGGCGCATGGTTCCGCCAGCCGGCCAGGCCAGAGCAAGCCAGACCGGTGCGGCCAGGCCGTCAGAGGCTCGACTTCGTCCTGTTCGTGCCGGAGCCGGGCTCGCGGGTGGCGAGCAGGTCGCGGATCTCGATCAGCAGCCGGGCCTCGTCGGACAGCACGGGCTCCTCTTCGACGGGCACCTGATCATGCGCGCGCCGCTCGTTGAGCTTGGCCAGCGGCAACACGACCAGGAAGTAGATCACCGCGGCGACGGTCAGGAAGGTGATCGCACTGTTGATGAACCTCCCGTACAGGAACACGCTGTTGTGGATCTTGAAGTGCAGGGCGGAGAAGTCCTGCTTGCCGCCGATCGCCGCGATGAGCGGCGTGAAGATGTTCTCCACCAGCGACGTGACCAGCGCGGTGAACGCGAGGCCGACCACGACCGCCACGGCCAGGTCGATGATGTTGCCGCGCAGAATGAACTGCTTGAACCCCTTGAGCAGGTCCTGCATCGCTTTGAGCGTGTTCTGCATCGCTCCCCCTCGGTCTGTTCTTTCGGGCGCCGGTCCGCGTACCGCGCGCGGGCGCGGGACGCCTGCGCGGGCGCCCGCCCTGCTCCTCGCGGGTGCCGGGGTGGGGCGTCGTCCGACTGGTCACCGTAGACGAATGTCCCGAACGCCCGATTGGACGGTCCTGAATCGAACGAATCCGGAGGGGCGCCAGGGTGGCGCCGGATCGGTCTGACAGCGTTGCGTGACTGCCCTGTCTCCGCAGCGTGCCCAGCGGGCGGCATTCTGTCATGATTCCGCCATCTCATCCGCGTTAGTGCTCGGTCGACGGCTATGCGATCGAAATGCTCGGTGGCATGCTCAATGCCCTGTGGGCGACGAAGGTCCGGTTGATCAGGACCTGCCGCAATAGGGAACCAACAGCGGTGGTACACCGGTGTTGGGCAAATCTGGCATGAGTTCCGGATGGAGGCTGCCTGGTGACGGACGGTGCTCGCCGGCCCGGCCCGGTCGACCCGCGTCGGTCCGCGGTGACCGGACGTCGCGCCGACGAGTCCGACGGGTACCGGCAGGACAGCGACGGGCGTGCGCCGTACCCGCGCGACGACTACTACCGCGAGGAGCCGGAAGGCCGGCGTCCCGCTGGCGGGCGCGGCACCGGGCGCGAGGACATCGCAGACCGGCCGGGGGGCACCAGGCCAAGTTATGAGGGCGGCCGGACTCGCGCCGGCGGTGAACGAGGGAACGTCGGGCGCGGCGGCGACCGCGACGGATCCGGGTCTTGGCACCGCGATGAGCCCGCTGGGCGAGGCACCGGGCCAGCCCGTGACTACCGGAGCGATGGCGACGGCTCACCACGCCGGGGCGGCTACCAGGGCACGGGCGCCCGCCCGGCCGTCAGCCCGGGCCGTCAGGACGGCTGGGGCGACCGGAGACCGGCCGGGCGGACGAGCCCCGACGACGACCAGGATCCAGCTACCGACGGGCTGCCGGTTGGCATGGATCCGTCGGCCAGGGCCGGCGGCGGAACCGGCCGGTTCGCGTCAGCGCCCAGCCCGGCCGCCGGGGAGCGGGCCAGGGCCGACGGCCCCGACCGTGCCGGCGAGCGCCCCTGGCGTACCGGAGGGCGGGGCGGCGCGCCCAGGGATGACGACGCCGATGAGGATGGTTTCCAGCCTGGCCGCGGGACCGGCCCGCGCCGGACAGCCGCCGGAGCGACGTCCTCCAGGTTCGCCGCGTCGCCCGAGGGCTCCGGCCGCTTCGCCAAGATCAACGATTCCGACGATCCCGGCGACGGCCCCGAGAGCGGCCCCAGTTCCTCCGCCAAAGCGGCGCCCGATCCAAGCATGAGCCTGTTCCTGCGCCGGCTGGTGATCGCGCTGGTCTGGCTTGGGTTCGCGCTCGGCCTCGGTGTTGGCGCGGGTGTCGTCTGGGAGAAGATCCGCCCCAGCGGAGAGAGCGCCGTGGCGGCGACGTCAAGCGCCACCCCGACGGCTGTCACGTCCGCCCCGACCGGAGGGACGCCGGCACCCTCGCCAGGCGCGTCGGCGACCCCGGCCGTGCCATCGGACTGGGTTTCGTACACCACGACGGCCAGCAAGGCGAAGTCCACCTTCTCTCATCCCAGCAGCTGGGCGGTGCGAGAGGACTCCACCGGGGTGTTCTTCGGAGAGCCGTCCGGGCCGAGGATGATCGGCGTCGCTCGGCGGACCGGGGTCGACGGGGCCGGCGCGCTGTCCAAGGTGCAGGCACTCGAGTTCGGCGGGCAGCCGGGTCTCGCCGTCACCGGCTCCGGCGACGTCACCGACCCGGTGTCCGGCGCCAAGGTGCGTGAGCTGACCGGTACCTACACCAGGCAGGGGCAGAAGGTCTCGTATCTGATGCGCTCGGTCGACGCGCCCGGCGCCGTCTACATCCTGATCGTCCGGGTGCCCGCCGACTCCGACGCCGAACTCGACACCCTGATGACCTCGCTGCGTGCGTCCTTCCAACCCGCTGCCTGAGGCTGGCCGTGCCTGAGGCTGGCGCCTCGGGCGTCGCGTCAGCGGGCGACGGAGGCCGCGTGGGCGCGCGCCGTGCTCAACAGCTGCCAGAGCACTGACGCGGTGTCGAAGGCACTGGGGCCGGTGGCGGGCGGCCAGCCATGGTCGACGTCCGGCAGGTAGTAGTCGACCACCCGGGCTCCGGTGGCGCACGTCGACTCGGTGCGTACCACGGGTGCCGGGCTCGCCACCGGGTCGACCGTCACCAGCGTGAACGAGGGCGTCGTGGGCGCCGCGGTGGTCGAGGAAGGCGTCGGCGCGGCGGTGCCGCCCGCCGCGGGTCCGGATGCTGGGCCCCCGGAAGCGGCTGTCGGTTGGGCCTGAGGCGCGACCGCCGCGAGCACGGCTCGGATCTGGGCGGGGGTCACCGCCGCGCTGCTCGTGCTGAGGGCCGGCGACAGCCGGGGCGCGCCGTCCTGGCCGGTGGCCGTGACGTCGCCCGGGCGGGTCGGCGCCTCGCAGCGGTCGGCCGCTCGGAACGGGGCAAGGCTCTGCTCGGTCGAGGTGATCGGTGTGCCGAGCGCGGGCTGCCAGGGCGTCCCGGCGCCGGGCACGTGCCCGTCCTTGCCACCGTGTACCGAGACGACCGTGACCGGCGCATTCGGGCGGCAACCCAGCTGCTGCAGGCTGCCGGCGACAACCGCGATCCCCGCGACGTCCTCGGGATGATCGCAGGCGTACCGGTAGGCCATCATTCCGCCGTTGGAGAGGCCGATGATGACCACCCGCGCCGGATCGATCGGGTAGTTGCTCTCCAGGTGCTGGATCAGCGCGTGCAGCCAGCCGACGTCATCGACGGAGGCGTTGGCCGCCTCGTCGCAGCAGGTGCCCGCGTTCCAGGACCCGTCGATGCCGTCCGGACTGACCAGCGCGAAGCCAGCCGTCTTGGCCAGCTTGTCCAGGCCCCACCCGGCCGCCTCGCTGCCGTCGTGGAAGAGGCTGTGCAGCGCGATGACCAGCGGGTACGGCCCCGCGGTGTCGGCGCCCGGCAGCACCAGCCGTAGGTTGCCGGGCCGGCCGGAGCGTTCGTATGCGTCCGGGCCGGCCGTGTGCGTCACGACGGCGGCCGCGGCTGGCGTGGGACCGGCTCCGGCCTGGGTGGCGGGTCGGTCGTCGGCGAGGATTCCGCATCCGGCAGTGGCGGGCACCGCGAGCGTGAGGCTGAGAAGCCAGACCGTGGCGGCCCGGCGGCAACGGACGGCCGACACAATGCCCATTCTGTCCGGTAACGCCCAGGCACTCGACCTCTGGTTGCCCGTCATGGCCGTCGGTACTCGCTTTGCCACATCTTGCCGAGACTCGCGAAGTTCCACCCGCCACCGGCCGCTGGCGGCGCCGGTGGCCTGGCCGGGTCTCGTGCGGCCGAGCCTGCACGAGAGGATGCCGAGACATGTGCGTCAGTGAGCCGGCAGGTCGACGGCGCGCCACAATTCGCTCGCGGAGTGTCACCTCAGGGTGGTCCGTGGCGGCCTCGTGTCGTGAATTTCCGCGGGAGCGGACCTGCCAGCGCTCGCTGCCGCGGCGGAAACCCGCGAAGGCGGTGAGCCGGCCTCGCCGGGCCGTCGCCGCGCTCTGGCGGCGTCCCACCAGTCCGCCCGCTGACCGACGAGAATCCTCCCGATCGCCGTGCTCGGGAGCCCCGCCGGCCGTGGCACCCGCTGTGTCGATGGGTGCGTACCGCGCTGTGCCGACGGGTGCGTACCGCTTACTGGCGCGGGGCGGTTGGTGGTCGGTCGGCGCCGAGCCTCGTCGATCCGGCGGTCCACCCGCGTGGTGCTGGGCATGCTGACCAACGGCGGGTTCAGGCTGACGAACGGCGGGGTTCGGCTGACGGATCAGTGTGCCCGGCTCTTCGTCGATCCTCCGGCCTGCCCGGATGGCGCCGGTGCGCTGACCAGCGGCAAGGCCGGGTTGGCAGATCGACGGGGCGGGCGGTTTCGGCGAACCATTGGGCGTCGCCGGCCTAACTGCGGCACTCTGGGAGTGGGCACCAGCGCGGGCGCTGAGGACGGCGCCGACACACGTCGCACCGCCAGGCGAGGCAGGAGACGCGACCGGAGCGAGCAATCAGCAATCCGGAGGGATAACTCTCGGTGGACGAGGTATCGGACATGGACCGTTCCCGCCTGCTCCTTGGGTGGCTGGCGGCACGGCGGGCGGTGGACCACTGCCTCTCGGACCTGCTGGCCGCCGGACCGGCGGGTGAGCGGCGGGTCCGCGCTCAGCTCGCGCTCGTCGACGACCTGGAAAGCCGGGCTCAGGCCGCCTTCGACCGCTACCGTTCGGCCGCCGTGAAGACCGGCCCCACCCCCATGCAGGACTCCCACCGTCCACATCTCAACATCGTCCGCGGTGACCGAGCCTAGAGCCTTTGGGATCCTGACCCCGTACATGTGAGTGAGGTCCTCAGGCAGCAAGCCGGATGCGCGCTCGGGCGCCACTTTCCGACCGATTCGCGAACAGACCGGGCCGGGCCGGGCCTGTGTTTCGTCGGTCCGGGACGCGGCCTCGGAGCGACATGACGGGCTCTGCCGAAACTGCCAACACTCAGCGAACGGGGACAAGCCACCCGGCGTCCCGATCCGCGAGTACCCCGATCGCGGTCGCGCCTCCGTACGCCCCCCTCCGAGCGTAGGGTCGGCGCGACCGCGGCCGGGCGGGACCGTCCTAGACGAGTGGAACCCTCCTAGTCCACACGTCCGTGGTCCCAGCGGCGGAGGGATCCCCATCGCCTCCGCCTAGCCTGGACATTCCGTACCCACCTGCCGCCGACCCAAGCCGCGACTTCGGGCCTGACCAGCGACGTTATGGCCACCTACCCAGCTGAGCCGGGCTTACGCACCCAATATGAGTCGGCTGAAGCTGGGAGCGTCCAGCCAAGGTTCGGGCATCCAACGGGCGACTGACCACCGCATCCCGACTTCCGGGGCTGTCGGATGACCGACAGCCCGCGTGTCTTGCGCTAGCCCCGACCCGGCACCCGACGAACCGCACAAGTCGCCCCCCTCGGGCGCCACCGGCCCCCCGGCGGAGTGGCGCCGTTCCAGCGACCAGCAAGCGCACCTCAACCACAACTGGTGACAGCGCATCGGCGCAGTGCCAACCCGACCACGTCGTCAGTCTGGTCCCAGCCCCACCACCGCCAAATGCCAGGACCCGGAGCCACGCGGGGAGGACGCTCAGCGTCCGACAGGCGGCGCCCGGCGGCGGGCGCGGACCGTCCGGCCGCGGGACCGCCTCACCCACAACTGGTGACAGCGCATCGGCGCAGTGCCAACCCGACCACGTCGTCAGTCTGGTCCCAGCCCCACCACCGCCAAATGCCAGGACCCGGAGCCACGCGGGGAGGACGCTCAGCGTCCGACAGGCGGCGCCCGGCGGCGGGCGCGGACCGTCCGGCCGCGGGACCGCCTCACCCACAACTGGTGACAGCGCATCGGCGCAGTGCCAACCCGACCACGTCGTCAGTCTGGTCCCAGCCCCACCACCGCCAAATGCCAGGACCCGGAGCCACGCGGGGAGGACGCTCAGCGTCCGACAGGCGGCGCCCGGCGGCGGGCGCGGACCGTCCGGCCGCGGGACCGCCTCACCCACACCTGGTGACAGCGCATCGGCGCAGCGCCAACCCGACCACCTCGTCAACCCGGTCCCAGCCCCACCACCGCCAAATGCCAGGACCCGGAGCCACGCGGGGAGGACGCTCAGCGTCCGACAGGCAGGGCGGCGCGTCCAGCGCCCGCACGCCTTAGGCGATGATGTCGACCGGGGTGCCGGTCGGCACGGTTCCCGCGAGACGAGTGATGGCGTCGTTGCTGAGCCGGATGCACCCGTGGGAGACGTCCTGGCCGAGCAGCTGCGGCTGGTTGGTGCCGTGGAGGCCGATCACCGGATCCTGGCCTTCGAAGGAGTCGAGGGTCGTGGAGAAGCCGTTGAGACCGAATGCGTACGGACCATACGGTCCGTTCGGGTTCGGTGGCTTCAGTAGCTCCGCGAGGTAGAACCGGCCGCCCGGCGTCGGAGTGTCCGAGGTTCCGATCGCGACCTTCTCCACGGCGATCGAAGCGTCCGACTTGTAGAGCGTGAGGGTGTGCTGGCCGCGGGACACCACGATCCGGTACGGAGTGCTGCTTGCGGTCACCTGCTCGGCTTTGACCCAGCCAGTCGAGCCGTTTGGCTGGACTGGCAGCAGGACCTGCCACCAGCCCGGCATCTTGGCCGTGACGAGGAGGACGAGCTTCGCGCCGTCCTGGTTTGGGTTTGCCAGCCGTAGCTTCGGGGTCGCGGCGGCGGCGGGCGCCCCGGGCGCGGGGTAGACCGCGACCGAGTTACCGGTCGCGGCCAGGATCGTGCTGTCCACGCCAACCCCGGCCACGGCGGCCAGCTGGGTCTTCACCGGGTCCGGCATCTGGGTGGGGGTGGCCTCCGGGGCCCCGCCGCCCCCACAGCCGGCCGCGGTGACGGCGGCGAGAGCCGCCACCACCGTGGCGCGAGCGATCTTGCCGGAGAACCTCATGATCAGCCGGTGAAGTGCGGGGTGCCGGGGACGGCCGCGGCGGGCGGGGCGACCGGCAGGTTGGCCGGGATGGCCGGGACGGCCGGAGCGCCGGGGCAGGTCGAGAAACCGACGGCGGGGATCGCGACCAGCAGGACGTTGGTCGCGGCGTCCCATGGCGAGGCGATCACGGCCTTCGAGTGGCTGTTGAGCTTCTGGGTCTCGCCCGGCGCGATCGTCGAGATGCCGCCGCCGAGGTTGATGTCGAACCAGCCGAAGCCGAGCGCCTTGGCGCCGGTGTTCTTGATCGTCCAGTCCGGGCCGTTCGGGCCGCAGGTGGCGGTGATGAGCAGCGGGTTGACCTCGAAGTCCTCGATGCCGTTGATCTCCTTGTCACAGGGGACCTTGATCGGCGAGAAGGAGTTGAAGGTGTCGCAGCCCTTCTTGAAGTCGATCTCACCGAAGCCCGGGACGACGATCACGCCGGGCGTGCCGGTGGCCGTCGGGCTCGCGGACGTCACCGCGGTACTGGTGAGGCTGGCCTCGGGCGTTGGCGTCCCAGTCGAGGTAGCCGTGGCGGTGGGCAGGGTGATCGCTGGCGGGCTGACGGTCACGGCGAGGCCGTTCGTCAGAGGAGTCGCCGTGGCCGTGGGGCTCGCTGACGGGCTGGTGGTCGCTTCGGGGCTCGTGCTCGGTGAGGGGGAGGCCGCCCACGCCGGACCACCCACGGCGATCACCGCCGCGCCGACAGCGCCGGCCATGACGGCCCGCATTCTGGATTTACGCATGAATCCGTCTCCCTCACAGGACCGGCCCGCACGGTTGCCACCCGCGGGGCTAGTTGGCCGGAGCCGACGGGGGCACTTCCCCTGCGCGCACCGATGCCGGTGAGGAACGGTACCAACGACGCATAGCGGATACACAGGCGGGTTGCGGTCTAGAGCTGCCGTTGGGTGTCGGTTTCTGTATAGGAAGCTTGTCCTACTACGAAGGGTGAAATTTGCCATCCAGTGACAAACCCATGGTGGCCTCGCCAAACCCACGCTGGAGCACGCCAAGCAGATGGCAGCCAGTCCGGTCATCAGGAGGAAGAGCCGATGCGGCCCAGGAGCCGGAAGGCAACCGCCCCCACGCGAAACGGCCGGTCCCGCTCCCGGAGGAGAACCGGACCGGCCGTTCTGTCGATCGCCGGACTCACGCGCGGATACCCGCGCTCATCGCACACCGCGCCGTGACGGTCCGTGGCAACTACAGGTGTTCGACCACGAACTCGATCGCGCCGGTGAGCGCCTCCACGTCGGCCGGGTCGACCGCCGGGAAGCAGGCGATCCGCAGCTGGTTGCGGCCGAGCTTGCGGTACGGCTCGACGTCGACGACGCCGTTCGCGCGCAGCGCCTTCGCGACCGCCGCCGCGTCCACTCCGTCGAAGTCGATCGTGACGACCACCTGCGAGCGGTGCGCCGGGTCGGTCACGAACGGCACCGTGTACGAGGTCTTCTCGGCCCAGGTGTAGAGGATCGAACTCGACTCGGCGGTCCGCGACACACACCAGTCCAGACCACCCTGCCCGAGCATCCAGTCGAGCTGCTCGGCGAACAGGAACAGCGTCGCCACCGCCGGGGTGTTGTACGTCTGGTCCTTGGTGGAGTTGTCCAGCGCCGTGGTCAGGTCCAGGAACGGCGGGATCCACCGGTCCGTCGCCTTGATCTTGGCGAGCCGGCCGACGGCCGCGGGCGACATCAGCGCCACCCACAGCCCGCCGTCCGAGCCGAAGCACTTCTGCGGCGCGAAGTAGTAGACGTCCGCCTCGGACACGTCGACCGGCAGGCCGCCAGCGCCGGAGGTGGCGTCGACCAGGTGGAGCGCGCCCTCGTCGGCGCCGACCGGCCGGCGCACCGGCTTGGCCACGCCCGTGGACGTCTCGTTGTGCGGCGTCGCGTAGACGTCGACACCGGCCAGCGGCGACCAGTCCGGGTACGTGCCCGGCACGGACTTCACCACCGACGGCTCGGCCAGGAACGGCGCGCCCTTGGTGGTGTCCGCGAACTTTCCACCGAACTCGCCGAAGACGAGGTGCTGCGACCGCTCGCGGACGAGGTTGAACGCCGCCGCGTCCCAGAACGCGGTGGACCCGCCCACGCCGAGCACGACCTCGTAGCCGTCAGGCGGCGAGAACAGCTGGGTGATTCCGGAGCGGACGCGGCCGACCAGGCTCTTCACCGGCTTCTGCCGGTGAGAGGTCCCGAGCAGCTCGGCGCCGCTGGCGGCCAGGGCCGCCACCGCCTCCGGCCGGATCTTCGACGGGCCGCAGCCGAACCGGCCATCGGCCGGCCGAAGCTCGTCGGGCAGGACGATTTCAGGCACTGGTGACATCCCCCAGGGGCCGCGGCGCCGGACCGACGTAGCGCGCGGACGGCCGAATAAGCCGGCCGGTGCGCTTCTGCTCCATGACGTGCGCGCTCCAGCCCGCGGTCCGGGCACAGGTGAACATGGACGTGAACATATGCGCCGGCACCTCGGCGAAGTCGAGTACCACGGCCGACCAGAACTCGACGTTCGTGCGCAGCGGCCGGTCCGGGTAGCGGTTGGTGAGCTCCTCGATCGCCGCCGCCTCCAGCGCCTCGGCCACCTCGTAGCGGGGCGAGCCGAGGTCGCGGGCAGTGCGCCGCAGCACCCGGGCGCGTGGGTCCTCGGCCCGGTACACCCGGTGGCCGAAGCCCATCAGCCGCTCGTGGTTGTCCAGCGCGCGCTTCACATAGCCGACCGGGTCGCCGGTGCGCTCCACCTCGTCGAGCATGGCGAGCACCCGGGACGGCGCGCCGCCGTGCAGCGGCCCGGACAGGGCGCCAACCGCGGCGGACAGGGCCGCCGCGCAGTCCGCGCCGGTGGAGGCGACCACGCGCGCGGTGAACGTCGACGCGTTCATGCCGTGCTCGGCGGCCGATACCCAGTACGCGTCGACGGCCTGGACGTGCTTGGGGTCCGGCTCGCCGCGCCAGCGAATCATGAACCGCTCGGTGATCGTGCGCGCCTTGTCGACCTCGGTCTGCGGCACCGCCGGCTGACCGAGGCCACGGGCGGACTGCGCGACGAACGACAGCGCCATCACGGAGGACCGGGCGAGGTCCTGGCGGGCCTGCTCATCCGGAATGTCGATCAGCTGGCCGAAGCCCCAGTACGGGGCGAGCATGGCCAGCGCGCTCTGCACGTCGACTCTTATATCGCCGGAGTGCACCGGCACGGGGAACGGCTCCGCCGGCGGCAGGCCCGGCTCGAAGGAGCCATCGACCAGCAGCCCCCATACGTGGCCGTAGTCGACCTTGCCGACGAGATCCTCGATGTCGACGCCGCGATAGCGCAGCGCGCTACCTTCCTTGTCCGGCTCGGCGATCTCGGTCTCAAAGGCGATCACGCCTTCCAGACCGGGCTTGAAATCGCTTGTCTTCTCGGCCATCGAGTCCGGATCTCCGCTCTATGTATCGCAGTGATTGCGGCGTCCCCCCGCGGCGAGCATCCTGCCGCCCGGGGCCCGGCGACGCCACGAACAGGCCCCACCGACCATCCAACTCCTGGGACGGGACGATCGCCCTGTCCAGGGCCACAGGGAAACCCCCAGTGACGGGGAGGTGTCGTACTTCACACCCGGCGAAGCTGTTGGGTAGGTGAAACCTCCGTGTTACGGAGAGAACGCCGTCTCGACGCCGCGGCGCCGCCCTCCGCGCGGGGTTCCGGTGCCCGCCCCCCGCCGCCCGATGCCAGGATCGGCCCATGGCCGCCCCCGAGCCCGCGTCCACCCGGCCGCGGCCCATCCAGCCAACAACGCATCAGCCGCGCCCCGGCCAGGCACCGCCCGGCCATCCGCACCCGGCTCGCGTCCCGGCGGAGACCGATACCCAGCTCGGCGCCGACCTCGCCGCGGTGCGCCGCGGCTACGGCGGTGGACGGCTCGAGGAGGGCGATCTGGCACCGACCTGGATGGAGCAGTTCGCGCGATGGTTCGCTGACGCGGCCGCGGCGGGCTCCGGAATCGTCGAACCGAACGCGATGGTGTTCGGTACCGCCGACGCCGCCGGGCGCCCGAGCGCCCGCACGGTGCTGCTGAAGGGCTTCGGCGCCGAGGGCTTCTTGCTGTTCACCAACTACACCTCCCGCAAGGGCACGGAAAGCGCCGCCAACCCGCACGGGAGCCTGGTCTTTCCCTGGTACGCGCTGGAACGCCAGGTGATCGTGGTTGGCACCGTGGAACGAGTGTCCGCGCAACGTTCCGCCGAGTACTTCCACTCCCGCCCGCGGGGCAGCCAGCTGGGCGCCTGGGCCAGCCACCAGTCGGCGGTGCTCTCGTCGCGAGCCGAGCTGGAACGCCGGGACGCGGAGCTCGTCGAGCGCTGGCCGCCGGGGACGCCGATCCCGGTCCCGCCGTTCTGGGGCGGGCTGCTCGTGGTCCCGGAGACGGTCGAGTTCTGGCAGGGCCGCCCCGACCGCCTACACGACCGCCTCCGCTACCGCCGCGCCGACGACACCTGGCTGGTCGAACGCCTCGCGCCTTGACATTGGTTCGCTCCGTGCGGGCACGGCGCTCCGGCCCCTTACTCGCTTCGCTCCCAAGGGACCTCCGCGCCGTGTCCTCCTCCGCGAACGTGCCCTCCGGCGACCTCCGCTGCGGCCCAACCACCTTCGCTTCGCTCGGTGGCCGGGCCTCCGCGGAGGCGCGCCTCCGGGCCAGCACGGTTGCTTTGCGCTCGGACAGCGCGGGACCACATAACCGTGTGCGGGGCCACGTCGCTTCGCTCGTGGGGTGGGGTTCGCTCCCGACCGACCGGTACGGGAGTGCTTGGCCCGGTACCGGTCCAGACACCCACGAGCGAAGCGAAGTGGCCTACGGATGTGCCGCTTTGGGTTGGTGACGTTCAGCGGCGGGTGACCGTGCGGGCGCGAAGGCGCGCCTCGCGGAGGCCCGGCCCACGAGCGCAGCGAGGTGGGCCGGGCCGCAGCGAGGTCGCCGTAGCGCCCGTGAGCGGAGGAGGACGGCGCGCGGAGGTCCCGTGGGAGCGAAGCGAGTACGGGGCCGGAGCGCGCCGCCCGCACGGAGCGAACCAGCAACAACCTTCCCGCCTGACCCCAGACATGTCCCGGAGCGAACCAGCTAACGCAGCGGGCGCTCCGGCGCCGCCTGGGCTGCCTGGGCGGCGATGGCGTCGACGTCGGCGTCCGTAGCCGCGGAGCGGGTCGACATCGGGGCGTAGGAGCGCTCGTCGTAGCCGACGTAGAGCTGGCGCGGGCGGGCGATCTTCTGCTCGGGGTCGAGCAGTCCTTCCTCCCACTGGGCGAGCCAGCCTGGCATCCGGCCGATCGCGAACAGCACCGGGAACATCTCCACCGGGAAGCCCATCGCCTGGTAGATGATCCCGGTGTAGAAGTCGACGTTCGGGTAGAGCTTGCGGCTGATGAAGTAGTCGTCCTCGAGCGCGATCCGCTCGAGCTCCATCGCCAGGTCCAGCATCGGGTTCGTGCCGGTGACCTTGAACACCTCGTCGGCGATCTGGCGGATCACCCGGGCGCGCGGGTCGTAGTTCTTGTAGACCCGGTGGCCGAAGCCCATCAGCTTCTTCTTGCCGTCCTTCACCTGCGCGATGAAGGACGGGATGTTCTCCGCCGAGCCGATCTCGCGCAGCATCCGCAGCACCTGCTCGTTGGCGCCGCCGTGCAGCGGGCCGTAGAGCGCGGCGATCGCCGCCGCCGCGGCCGAGAAGGGATCGGCCTCGGAGCTGCCGACGGCGCGCATCGCGTTGGCGGAGCAGTTCTGCTCGTGGTCGGCGTGCAGGATGAACAGCACGTCGAGCGCGTGCTCGAGGACCGGGTCCGGGTCGTACTTGAGCTCCGTCGCCTTCCACATCATGTTGAGGAAGTTGCCGGCGTACGACAGGTCGTTGTCCGGGTAGACGTACGGGAACCCGACGGAGTGCCGGTAGGAGTACGCCGCGAGGGTGGTGATCTTCGCGATCAGCCGGACGATCTGCAGCCGGCGCAGCCCCGGGTCCTTGATCTTCTTGGCGTCCGGGTAGAAGGTCGACAGCGCGCCCACGGAGGAGACCAGCATGCCCATCGGGTGGGCGTCGTGGTGGAAGCCGTCGATGAACTTCTTGATCGACTCGTGCACCAGGGTGTGGTGCGTGATCTCGTCTTCCCAGGTGAACAGCTCGTCCTTGGTCGGCAGCTCGCCCGCGAGCAGCAGGTAGGCGACCTCCAGGAAGCTGCTCTTCTCGGCGACGTCCTGGATCGGGTAGCCGCGGTAGCGCAGGATGCCGGCGTCGCCATCGATGAACGTGATGGCGCTGCGACAGCTCGCCGTGTTGGTGAACGCGGGGTCGTAGGTCATCAGCCCGAAGTCGGCGTCGTCGACCTTGATCTTGCGGAAGTCCGCCGCGGGCACCGCGCCGTCTTTGATCGGAATCTCGTAGCTACGACCGGTGCGGTTGTCGGTCACGGTCAGGGTGCTGACCTGCTCGGACACGCCGGGCTCCTCTCGCTGTGGCAGCGCAGTCGGTCGACGGGCTGGCACGACGCCGGCGCCATGAGTCCGGGTAACGGAAGCCCTCGCGCCGGTTTGCTGGCAGTTCGTTACTCCCAAGTCTGGCTGCTCGGAGCGCCACATGCGCGTGATCGGAGTGGTACATCCGACGTGGGTTGCGCCACCCGGTCCGTCCCGCGTAGTCGGGTTGGTCTGCTGCGTCGCTGGAGCCGTGCTCAGCGCTCTGAGCTAGCCACATCTCGTGGCGGCAACGCTTGTCGACCTTGGTTCTGGTAGCTATTACCCATTATTGATGGGAATGCGTTGTGTATCGCGCGCCACTCAGCGTGTGCCTGCAGCACCGGGCTGCCCCGAGTGGGCCCCGCCACTCTTGACGCCGCTTCGAGAGAAGGCGAGAAGGCCAATTCAGGGATATCCGCCATTGCGTCGAGTGGCCGGAAACGGGCCAACCGGGACAGATTGGCCCGGGTGAAGTCCGGTGAACGAAGTCCGGTGAACGGCCGCGACCCCGGCGCGGGAGCCGCTACCGCGGGCTGGCGGGAGGCGGGCCGGCGGGCGGGTCGGCGGCCGGGTCGACATCGGCCTGCGCGCGCAGCCAGGCCAGCACGGCCAGCACCCGGCGGTTGTCGTCCGCCGCGATCGGAAGGTCCAGCTTCGCCAGCAGGCTCGCGACGTGGTTCTCCACGGTCTTCGGCGCCAGGTGCAGCGCGGCGCCGATGCCCTGGTTCGACCGTCCCTCGGCCATGTGACGCAGCACAGTCCGCTCACGGTCCGTCAGCCGGGCGAGCGCGCTCGCCCGGCGGCGGTGCGCGAGCAGCGGGGCGACGATCTGCTCGTCCACCACCAGTCGGCCCGACGCGACCCGGCGCAACGCGTCCAGCAGCGTGTCGACGTCGTCGACCCGGTCCTTGAGCAGGTAGCCGACGCCGCCGAAGCCGTCACCGAGCAGCCGTACGACATGCGGCGTCTCGGCGTACGTCGACAGCACCACCACGCCGACCCCCGGGTAGGTCGCGCACAGCCTCTCGGCGGCCCGCACGCCCTCATCGGTGAAGGTCGGCGGCATCCGGATATCGAGGATCACCGCGTCCGGGGGGTCGGCGTCGACGGCGGCCAGCAGCTCCTCGGCCGTCCCCGCGGCGACCGTCACCTCGATACCGGCGTGGCGCAGGAGGAGGACCAGACCCTCCCGGAAGAGGGCCGAATCGTCGGCGACGGCTACCCGCATGAGAACCCCATGCTCCGCATCGGGCCGCCCGGCGACCCTGGAGGGGGCGGCCGGCCGCCGGCCGAGTGCGCCTGCGACCCCTGGGGCAACACTGAAGGTACCTTCCGTAGTTGGTCTGTCGCCCGAGAACCTCACCCTGGCCGACGCCAGCTGGCCCGCGGGGGAGAAGGAAGAAGCCCGCTCCCGCCGATCTCCGGAGCGTGACCTGAGGCTCAGGCGATCGGGATGACCGCGGTGAGTGTCGTGCCCCTGCCCGGCGGGCTGTTGATGGTCAGGCGGCCGCCCAGCGTGCGGAGTCGGTCGGTGAGCCCGGCGAGGCCCCCGTCGGGGGTGGTCCGCGCGCCACCCTGGCCGTCGTCGGTGACCGTGAGGACGACGGCGAGGGGGGTACGGGCGACGGTGACGGTGGCGGCGGTGGCCTGGGCGTGTTTGACGGCGTTGGTGAGGGCTTCGCAGACCGTGTAGTAAGCGCTTGCCTCGACCTCGGGGCTGAGCCGTTCGTCGGAAGCGGTGACGGTGACCGCGAGGGGGAGGGAGTCGGCGACGGCCTCGAGCGCGGGGGCGAGGCCGCCGCCCGCGAGAAGGGCGGGGTAGAGGCCACGGGCGAGGGCGCGCAGCTCGGCGAGGGCGGCGGCGAGGTCGCCGCGGGCGGCGTCCAGGGCGGCGAGAGTGTCGGGTTCCGTGGCGGTGTGGCGGGCGACGCCGAGACGAGTGCCCAGAGCGAGGAGCCGTTGCTGGGCGCCGTCGTGGAGATCGCGTTCGAGCTGGCGCCGGGCTTCGTAGGCGGCCGCGTTGGCCCGGGCGGAGGAGGCGAGGACCTCTTCGAGGCGGGCGTCGGCCGTCGCCTTGAGGCGGACGTTCTCCAGCGCGACCGCGAGCGCCTTCACCGTCACGTGGACGGAGTCCCAGGGACCACCCCGCCCGCTGCTCAGAACGACGACAGCCAACGGGCCGCCATCACGGTCGCGCAGCGGCACCCTCACGATGCCCTTGGTGGGTGCCGGGGGATCGGCCGGTGCCCCGCTCGCGGTGATGTGACGCATGTCGTCCTCGGCCCACAGGTAGATCTCGCCCGTCGGGTCGCGCAGAGCTGTCCGCAGCACGTTCCTGACGTCCGCCAGCGATGGCGGTACCGGCAGCGACGCGAGCAGCAGCGCGGTTCGCACCCGTGCCAGCCGGCAGCGCAGCGCCGCGGCGTCGAATGAACCTGGGATCGCGAGCACCGCGAGGGCTATCGGCAGGTACACCTGGTCCTGCGCCGTCGTCCTGACCAGAGTGGTAATGAGACAGGCCGTCGCCACTACGAGTGCCGCCGGGGCCAGGACACGGCATTCGAATCTGCTTGCAGGCCTGAGTCCCGCGCGCGACGGCGAGACCAGCGACCACGCCATGTCAGCACACCCCGCGATGCTGATGAGCCATGTCATAAGCCTGGCACGGTCCGTCACAATCCCCACGCGGGGATGGGGGGAACCACCTAACCCGCCGCCAGGGTCCGCCCGTTGGTGGTCTTGCGTCGCCCGGCGGGTGGATTTGGGAGAGGTTTCCGGGCGAGAGTCGGGCCGGTGATCCCTTCCGGCGGGCTTGTGGGTGAACCCCGGTACATCCTGAGCTTCGCTAACGAGTATCGTCAGACGATGGAGACCGCGGCGATGCCCGAGCTCGCGTCGGCGTTGCGCCTGTCCGTCATGCGGCTGTCCCGGCGGATGCGCCAGGAGCGTTCCAGCAGCCTCTCGCCGACGCAGATCGCGGCGCTTGCCACGCTTGAGCGGCACGGCCCTATGACGCTCGGCGAGATCGCCGCGCACGAGCGGGTGCAGCCGCCGTCGATGACCAGGGTCATCACCTACCTCGCGGATGCCGGCCTGGCCGTGCGGTCCGCGCATCCCACCGACGGCCGGCAGGTCATCGCCGAGATCACCGTGGCCGGCCACGCCCTGCTCGAGTCCGACCGGCGCCGCCGCGACGAGTGGCTCGCCGAGCGCCTGACCCACCTGTCCGGCGACGACATCGCCGCGCTGCGCCGCGCCGCCCCCATCCTCGAAAGCCTCGCCGGCTCCTGACTCCGCCAGCGCCCTCGGTGCCGCCCTGGCTGGGCGTGGGCGCATGGACGCGCGGCGGCCGTCACAGCTCGACCCAGCCGCCGTCGTCCCGGGAACGGCGGGCCGCCTCCCGCAGCCTGGTGACCGTGAGCAGGTCGTGCACGGTGGCGCCGCGGACCATCGCGGGGTCGCCCAGCTCGACGGCGCGCACCAGCTCGTAGGCAGCCTCGACCAGACCGGGGCGCTCGGAGACCGGCGCGGGCGTCCAGACGGTGCGCACCCCGTTGTGGTCGGCCAGGCGGACCCGGCGGCCCTCGACGACGATCCGCCCCTGCTCACCACACAGCGTGAACGTCGCCTCGGCGAGCTTCCCGCCCATCCGCTCGTGCACCAGGACCGTCGCGCCACTGGTGGTCAGGAGCGCCAGGGTGACGGGGGCGGCCGCCGTGAGCCGGCGCGCCGGCATGCCCTCCGGGTCGGCACACACGGCCAGCACGTCGCCGCACCAGCGGCCGGTGAGGTCAAGGATCTCCGCCCGGCCCAGCGGCCCGGACGGCGCGCCCACGACCGTCATCTGGGTGAGGCGGCCGAGCGTGGGCACGGACGCCTGCACGTGCCGGGCGGCCGGCCACGCCCGGTCGTCGAAGGCGACGACGTGGGCGAGGTCCGCGTCCTCGGCGACGTCGGCCACGGCGCGCAGCGCGGCCGGGTCGCCCGTCGCCGCCCGCACCATCAGCACGTGCAGGCCCGCCTCGGCCACTCGCCGGGCGATCAGATCCGACCCCGGCGGCGCCAGCTCTATGCACACGGCCTCGATCTCGTCCGACAGCAGCGCGGCCAGGTCGCTGTATGCCCGCGGCGCCTCGGCGTCGGCCGCCCAGGCCAGCGACTCCAACGGCTCGGGCGCGAGCAGGCCGACCACCTCCAGCCCGGCTTCCCGCAGCACCGACGCGGTCGCGCGTTCCGAACCGTCGGTGACCAGCGCGGCGACGACCGGCGGCCGGCCGGAGTCTGCCAGGCGCCTCGCCGCGCGCCGTCGCTCCCGCCAGGCCCGGGCGACCATGGGGTCGCGCGGGCCGACAAGCTCAGGCACGGTGGTCATGGCTAGAGATAGTGCCTCTGCCGGGTGCCCACACGAAGCCCGCTTGGCACGAGTCACGCCGACAAATCCTGGGCTGGCCGAGGCGCCCCGCGCCGCTGCCGGTCCGTCCGCGATCAAGGGGGACGTGATGCCCGCCGAACCGCCGGCGTCCGGCCGAGGCATCGCCACGGGCGCGCGGCCTCCGACCGCGGTCTCCGAGGGGCGCCCGGCCGGGGCAAGGCTGTTTGTGGCCGTGACACCGCCGGCTGAGGTGATCGAGGCGCTGGTCACGGCGGTCGGGCGGGCGCGGCCAGCGGCACCGGCACTGCGCTGGGTCGACGTGGAGCGGATCCACCTGACGTTGGCGTTCCTCGGCACGGTCGACGACGTGCTGCGCGAGGACCTGTCCGATCGGCTTGGCCGCGTCGCGCGCCGTCACCCTCCGGTCGCCGTGCAGCTGGCGGGGGCAGGCCGGTTCGGGCATCGGGTGCTGTGGGTAGGCGTCACCGGCGAGCTGGCCCCCCTGGCCGCCGGGGTGCGGCGGGCGGCGGCGAAGGCCGGGGTGGCCGGCCTCGACGATCGGCCGCTGCGCGCGCATCTGACGTTGGCGCGGGCGCGCGACGACCGGCGATCGGGATGGGAGGACGGCCCCGGCCGGGCCGGTTCCGGGCGGGGGACGAGCGGCGTCGACCTGCGGCCCGTGCTGGCGGCGCTCGGCGAGCTGCCGGCCCTGGCCTGGACGGTCGACCGGTTCGATCTCATGAGGAGCGTGCTGGGCCGGCATCCGTACTACACCGTCGAGTCGACGTGGCCTCTGGACGGGGCCCGGCCCGGCGATGCCGATGATCGTTAATCTCACTTTGTTCAGTCAAGTGGTAGAAAAGTGAATCACGACACACCGTGAAAGCGTTGGCGAGCGCGCTACACGTGTGTTTCCGTTGCTTTCGTGCTGAAGCCGGCCTATCTGGTCACCCGGGGCTACATCGACCTGCTCCGGGTCGCCTCCGCGGCCTGTCCGGTCCGCTGACGACCCCGCCGCCCTAGCCGCCAGCCACCCTCCGTTCGCCCGCCTCGCCGGTTCCCGGCGTCGCGGCTGGACCGCCTCGCGCCGCCAGACCCGGCCGCGGACCCGCCCCCCGTGCCACGTCCGTCGACAACGGCCGGCGGCGGGCACGAGGCAGCCGTCCCTGGCCGGCGCGCCCGCCCCCACTTTCGAGCAGAACCCGTCGGCGGAGCCCTGCCACGCCGCCGCTCGTCCCATGCCGCATCCGCCTGAGGAGATCCGCATGTCGCCGCAGCCCGCCGCCGCTCCTGCCCCCCAGACCTCGCCGCGCGTACCCGCGCTCGCATCCATCCATACGGTCCGCCGCCCGGCGGGCCCGCCGGTCGACTCCACCGGTTCCGGGGCGCGCGCCCGTGCCGGTGTGCAGGCCAGCGCCACCGAGCGTTTTGATCTTCACCAGCTGAACCGTGGCTCCGCGGCCCTGCGGGCGCTGGCCGGGGCGGGAGCGGTCGCGCCGGGAGCCAGCGGCGCCTCGTCCGGGCCGGCGGGGGTGCCGGGCGGGCGCCGTGGGCTGATGGTCGACCGGTCCGCCTGGGCCGCCTGGCTCGACGGCGAGTTGCTGGACCTGACCTACCTCGAGTTCGAGGTGCTCGACTTCTTGGTCCGCCACCCCGGCCGCGTGTACTCCAGGGCGGCGCTGCTGCGTCACGTCTGGGGGCACCACGTCGAGGACGACCCCGGTCAGGCCGGCCGCACCGTCGACGTGCTGGTGACCCGGCTGCGCCGCAAGCTGGGGCCCGAGCACCGGATCCGGATCGAGACCGTCCGCCGGGTCGGCTATCGCTACCGTCCCGTCGCGGCCGACCTGCTCGGCTGACGGCGCGGGCCGGGGCGGCCGGCTCCGGCGACGCCGAGTCAGCCACGGCCACGGCAGCGGGATCCTGGTCCAAATCACCCCGGGTTCTGGCTGCGTGGTGAGGTCCGGAACTGTTGGGTAGAGGTGTGAAACCGTCGACCGAGTTCACCGAACATCCTCCGGCCACGGGAGGTTTCGCGGTCGCGCGGACGTCGGTCGGGAAGGTGCCCATGGCGCTGAGTGCCGCCGAAGGCACGCACGACCGCCTGGCGCTCCGCGCGACGGTACCGGCGGCACAGGCGTGGACGCGCCCGCTGACGCGGATGTCAGGACACATCCATGGTGGGTGGGCTGCCCGATGACGAACGCGGACTTCCTGGCGGATGTCAACCCCGCGTTGACCCACGTGACCGGCGCGGCGCGGGACCCACGGCCGGTGGTGCTGGCCCGCCGCGAGCCGACCGCCGCGCCCACCGTCGATCCGGGGACGCTGCGGCGGGTCTTCCGCCGGCACGCGGCCGGCGTCGCGGTCGTCACCCTGACCGGGCCCGCCGGCCCGGTCGGGTTCACCGCGACGTCGGTCGCGTCGCTGTCGGCCACGCCGCCGCTGCTGTCGTTGTCGCTGTCGAGTACGTCGTCGTCCGCGCCCGCGATGCTGGCCGCCGAGACGCTGGTGGTGCATCTGCTCTCGTCGGACCACGAGGAGATCGCCCGGCGGTTCGCGACGAGCGGCGTCGACCGGTTCGCGCCGCCGGTCCGCTGGCGCGCACTGCCGACCGGCGAGCCGGTGCTGTCCGATGTCGCTGTCTGGCTGCGGGCGAGGATCGAACATCGGATCGCCGCCGGTGAGAGCTATCTCGTCGTCGCCGAGGTGGTGGACAGCTGGGTCGACCGGGCGGACGAGCCGCTTCTCTACCACGACGGCCGTTACGGCACGATCTCCGACATGCCCGCGCCGGACGCGGCGCCAGGACCGGACCCGGCCCCCGAGGGCTAGCTGCTCGGACTGCCCGCGAGGCGGTCAGACGGTCAGACGCCGGAGGTTCAGACGCCGGAGTTCAGACGCCGGAGTTCAGACGCCGGAGGTTCAGACGCCGGAGTGCGGCGCGGTCTGGCCGGCGTGGCGGAGGCGGTTGCGGCGGCGGATGACGATGACCAGTCCGAGCAGGCCGAGGCCGACGCCGCAGGCCGCCGTGGCAAGCCACCACAGATGTCCGTCCGCGCGCAGGTCATCGGCGAACGGCAGCATGATGATCAGAGCAACCAGCCAGGCCACCGTGCCGACGGCGACCGAGCCGACCCCGTCATGGGACAGGGGGGCGAGTCCGCCCGCGCCGTCGTCCGGACGAGGCTCGACGCCGTCCGGCCGTGAGGGTTCCTCCGATGGGCCATCCGGCTCCCGACCTGCCGCGCCGGCACCCTGGCTCGTCGTAGCATGCGCCTCCACGTCGGCGACGTTACCCGGCGGCGCGGCCGGCGGCCGCGCTGGTGGCGCGCCGGCTCCAGGCACCGGCCGCTCGGGCCGGTGCGAGGTCAGATGTCCGCGGCGCGTGCCACGGGGGCCGGCCCGCCGGACGGCGTGAGCCATGCGCCGAAGGAACGGTGAGTCACCGACTCCAGCAGGCGTATGTCTTCCTGGAACAGCTCCACGGCCCGCGCACGCAGGTCGGGCGGTGGGCGGTCGGCCGACTGGCCGGGCTCGTCGGCCAGCCCGGCCCCCGTTCCGGCTCCGGCGGCGAGCTCGAAACGCGGATCACGGGCCGCGCCCTTGCGGACGCCGAGGAAGCCGCAGGCCCGGTCGAAGACGGCGGCCGGTCCGGCGACCAGGTCCGGATAGTGCACGAGCAGCACCTGGCCGGGGCTGTACAGGGTGTACAGCTTTCGCAGCTGGCCGCCGTAACGGCCCAGCTCCGCGTAGCGCCACGCCCAGCCGTAGCCGGCCCTGGCACGCTCCGGCTCGGCGAGCAACGCCGCGACAAAGTCGGCCAGCGGCTCTGTCCCAGTGGTCCGCGCGCGCCGCCAGGCGGCGTACGCCCGGTCGATCGGGTCGCGTAGCGCGACTAACAGCCGCGGATAGGCCGTGCACTCGTGTAACCGCCGCTGTGCCGCGAAATCCGCGAGCAGGTACGGCGCCACGACGCCGTGGCGGCTCCCCGCCGGTACCGCCGGCCCATCCTCGACGCCGGTGGCCCCGTCGATCCCCCACGCGTCGCCGGCGGGTGCTCCCCCCGGCTCGCTGGGCGTCCGGTGCTGGTCCGCGGGCACCGCGGCCGCCGTTGCCTGCCGCGGAGCGGTCAGCCGCAGGCCTGGATGGCGAGCGAGCGTGGCGACGAGCCGCGTTCCGCCCGTCTCGGGCGGGGCGGCGACGACGAAGTCCGGCCGCGTCATTCTCACCCCCCGGCCCGTCCCTGACACATGATCGTAGCCCTGCCGACGGTACTCACCATTGTCCATCAAGAAGATAGACAATTACGTCGAAGACCCGGATCGCCGCGCGCCATCGTCAGCCATCGCCACACCCGCCGGGCGGTCACCCGGATGGGGCGCTCCAGAGGGGGGCGATCGCCTCGTCGTCGAGGTCGTCCTCGGCGTCGCGGAAGGCCGTGCCGTCGGGGTCCCGCAGGGCCGCGGCCAGGGCGTGCCGGCGGTGCCAGGTGCCGGCCCGCCAGGCGAGCGCGCGGGCGAGCGCGTCGGTGCCGGCCGCGGCATCGACGTGGACCTCGCCGCCGATGCCGCCGACCACACGCCAGGGCGTGTGCGCCGGTCGGCCGGCGAGGTCGGCGACCACCAGCCGGGCGTGCTCGACGTACGGCGTGCCGTCCGGCGCCTGCCGCTCTGCCGTGTTGTAAGGGCCATCGAGGACGGCGCAGTCGGCGGACGCCGACGCGAGTGGCACCCCGAGCACGTGGCCGATCTCGGCCGCCCGGTCGAGCGGCACCCGCAGCGGCGCCGCGTCGCCGAGCAGGGTGAGCAGGTCCGGGGCGTCCAGGACGACGGCGTCGCGGGTGGGGACGACTCCCCGCGGGGTGCGCACCGTCAGCGGCGGGTCCAGCCGGCCGTCGGCGAGCCCACCGCCCGGCTCCCCGTCCGGGCCGGCGGCCAGCCGGGTCGCGGCGGTCACCGCGGCGACGTAGAGCGCCCTGGCGGACGGCCACGGAACGTCCCGGTCGACGTCACCGAGCCTGTCGAGCAGGTCGAGCACACCGGCGACGTCGCCGAGGACGTCGCCCAGGGTCAGACGGCAGCCGAGCGCGCGCAGCAGCTCGGCGTCCACCCCGGGCAGCGGTGCCGCCGGGGCGAACAGCCCCGCGAGCAGCGGGTCGGCGCCGGGCAGCCGCAGCTCCGGCGGTGGCAGCCGGACCGTCCCGCCGCGGCCGCCGGCAAAGCCGAAGCCCTCCCGGTCATACCGGTCCCGGTCGTCGTAGTCGTCCTCGCCGGTGCCGCGGTCGGCATCGGCATCGGCGTCGGCGGCCGCGTCGGTGTCCCGCGCGCTCGCGATCGGCAGCAGCGCGTGCCGGGCGAGCCACCAACGGGTGTATGACGGCTCGTCGTCGAGCACGATCCCGCGCAGCGGCGGCTGAGCGAGCTCGGCGAGCGCCTCCGGCCAGGCAGCCGGATCCACCAGCTCCAGGTCGCGCACGGCGGCGAAGCCTGCGAGCACCACCGGAGCGCCACGGCCGCCGGCGCGGGCCGCCGCGGCCCTCGCCGTCGCGAGCGCCGGCGACTCGACAGCCTCCTCGACCCAGGTGTCGCTGTCGTCGAGGTCGAGCAGCACGGGTTCGTCCGGGTCGAGCGTCACGTCGCTCGCGTAGAGCACCCCGAACGTGCGCAGCACGCCGACGGCCTCCAGCACGCTCGTCGACCAGGCGTCGGTGATCTCCGGTGCCAGGATGCCGAAAGGCGTGTCACCCGCGACCAGGCGGTCCAGTGGGCCGTCCGCGATCAGCAGCTCGGCGGACGGGACGAACTCGCTCTCGGTGTCCGGCAGGAGCAGCTCGCCGAGCCAGTCGAGCCCAGCGGCTGTGTCCGCCGGGGTCAGGTCCGCGTCGCGGACCAGCGCGAGCACGGCCGCGGCCAGCGCCAGCAGCTCCTCCGGGTCGTCGTCGGGGTCGGAGTCGACGACCGCCTCGTGTACCGCCGGGTCGCGCAGCACGCCGGCCGGCGTGCCCTCCACCGCCCCGAGGGTGCGCAGCGCGTCCCTGGCCGCACCGAGGCAGGCGTCCGGATGCACGACCCGCAGCGGCAGCCCGGAGGCGGCGAGCGCCATCACGTCCAGCCCCTCGGTGGGCAGCAGCACCCCGCGCGGCCCGGTGACCATCCGCACCCGCAGGGCCGGCCGATCGCCCACGGCGCCCGCCGCGCCGTCGGGATGGTCGCCGCCGTCGGCGACCGTCGCGACCGGCACCGGCAGGGCGCCGAGGGCATCCCGGTCCGGCGCCGTGATCAGAGCCGCGTACAGCGACGACCACCAGGCCGGGGGCCTGCGCAGGCCCGCGAGCACGTCCACCAGGCCGGCGCTGTCGAGCCGGCGCACGCCGAGCGCGTCCAGCGCGCGCCGCCAGTGCCGGGCGGCGTAGCGCGCCGGGAGCAGTCCCGCGACAGGGCTCTCCCGGGAGTCCTCGGCGGCAATCTCGGGACCCGGGGTTCCTGCTGGGCTGGAGGCGACGCCCTGGTCGGACACGACGGCCCCGCCAGCGGCCGGGGAGAGCAGGGCGGTCACGGCGTCGGTGGCCGGGCCGAGGTCGCAGACGACGCATTCTCGGCCGAGCCGGCCGCCCGGCATCATCCCGACCTCGGGCAGCATCCGCGCCACGGCGTCGCGCAGCCGGCCGTCCACGGGACCGGCGGGCAGCCCGGACGGCACCAGCTCCAGTGCCGCCAGCGGGTCCGGCGGGATCACGACCTGTTCGATCGGCTCCGCCGATCGAACAGGAACCCCGGGGTCCGCGCCGATCGGTGCGGGGCTGTGCCCTTCACCGGAGGCCGGGCCCGACGCCGCGAACGCGGCGAACAGGTCCTCGCCCCGGCCTTCGCCGTCGCCGCCCGGCGCGGGCGTGCCATCGGCCGTCGCATCGACATCGGCGTCGGCGGCACCCAGGTGGACGGCGAGGGCGACGACCGCCTCGGCGAGGCGGTCGGTCAGCCAGTCGCGCAGCGGCCCCGCGACCGTGTGCCGGCGGGAGGGCTCCAGCGGCAGCTCGACGCTGGCCAGTACCGGTAGGGACAGGGGCTCGTCGGTTGGCTGCGGCGCGCGGACCACCTTCGGGACAGACGCCGGCCAGCCGCGGTCGCGCACCATCGCGCGGGCCGCGTAACCGGTCCTCGCCCGCTCCTCGACGGGCCTGTCCGCGAGCAGCGCCGCCGGGATCGTGCCCCGGCGCACGCAGCCGCGCCAGCGTTCCCCGTCGAGCAGCGCGATCTCCAGCGCGGCGTCCAGCGGCATGTCCGCGGGATCGGCCGGGTCGCCGTGGTGGGCGTCGGCGATCGCCGCCGGCGGCTCGCCGACCGACTCGTCGCCCGCGGTGTACTCCCAGTGGCAGGTGTGCGTCTGGACGTCGCCGTCCAGGTCGAGGACGGCCTCGACCAGGCCGGGCAGGACCAGCAGGAGCGTGGGGTCGAAGGCGGCCAGCAGCTCGCGGGCGGTCGTGGCGGCCTCGGCATCGCGCAGCGGGAGCCGGACGACGGTGTCGTAGCCGTCCGGTGGCGGCTGCTCGTCCACCACGGCGAACGGCAGCCGCAGTGTGGGCGCCGCGCCGTCGCGGCGGGCGAGCTCGGCGCGCAGCCCGGCGGCGCCGATCTCGTGGACGGCGGCGACCGTCCATTCCTTGGACCAGCGCACGCCGCGTGCGGACGCCGGCGGGGCCCCTTCGGACGGGCCTTCCGCCGGGCCTCCTGGCGTTTCTTCGCCGATCCGGGTCATGGCCGGGTTCCGCGAGACGATCGACGGCTCGTCGCTGACGGCGAGCACGGCGGCGAACCCGGCGCCGAACCGGCCGATGGCGCCGGTATCCCGCTTGGCCGAGGCGCGCAACGTGCTGAGCGCCTCCACGCCGGCGGCGGTTAGTGGCGCGCCGGTGTTCGCGACCTCCAGCTGGTCACCCGCGAGCCGGATCAGCACCCGGCCGGCGACCCCGGCGACCGCGGCCGCATCCACCGCGTTCTGCAGCAGTTCGGCGACGAGGCGGTCACGGTAGGCGCCGAGCGCCGCGTCCTCCTCGGCGTTGGCGTCCTCTCGGAACCGGGCCGGCGACGCCGCCCAGGCGTCGAGCACCCGCCCTCGGATGGCCGCCGTCCCGAACGGATCGCCGACCTCCCGGATCCGGGGTCCCTGCCCGATTGGCGACAGGGTCCCTCCTCGATCGGCGGACGGGGTCCCTGCCGGATCGGCGAAGCCGATCGGGGAGGTCGTGATCGGGGAGGTAGGCGATCGGGGAGGTTCGGGAGCCGAGCCGGGAGGAACCCCGGGGTTCACCGGCTCGTCGGCCGGCCCAGCCGCCGCGGCGGAGCCAACCGCCGGCCCGTCGACCGCGTCCAGATGCGTCGCTTCCACTGCTCTATCTTCGCCACTGCCTCCTGCGGCTGTGACATTGGTTCGCTCCGTGCGGGCTGTATTTCTGGTTCGCTCCGTCCGGGCGCGGCGCTCCGGCCCCGTACTCGCTTCGCTCCCACGGGACCTCCGCGCCGCGTCCTCCTCCGCGAACGTGCGCTGCGGCGACCTCCGCTGCGGCCCCCCTACGTCGCTGCGCTCGTAGGAGGGCCTCCGCGGAGGCGCGCCTCCGCGCCGCACGGTCACCTGCCGCTGTACGTGGCCAACCCGAAGCCGTCATATCGGTGGGGCCACGTCGCTTCGCTCGTGGCCGGGCTCACGAGCGAAGCGACGTGCCCCACGGAGACGGCTGATGTGGTCTCGCATCGTTCAAGCGGACCGCAACCGAGCTGGCGCGGAGGCGCTACGAGCGAAGCGGAGTGGCTCCCGCAAGGCTCAAGCTCTGGATCGGGTCGGTCCTGGTTTGGTGACGTCACAGCGAAAGGTGACCGTGCTGGCGCGGAGGTGTGCCGCCGCGGAGGCGCTGCGAGCGAAGCGGAGTGGCTCTCGCAAGGCTCAAGCTCTGGATCGGGTCGGTCCTGGTTTGGTGACGTCACAGCGAAAGGTGACCGTGCTGGCGCGGAGGCGCGCCTCCGCGGAGGCATCCCCACGAGCGAAGCGACGTGGGGGTGCCGCAGCGGAGGTCGCCGCAGCGCACGTGAGCGGAGGAGGACACGGCACGGAGGTCCCGTGGGAGCGAAGCGAGTACGGGGCCGGAGTGCCGTGCCCGGACGGAGCGAACCAGAATTACAGCATGGGACGAGCGGGCGCGCGGCGGCCGGATGATCCTCGGCTGGCGGAGGCCTTCACCCGGCAGTGGGATCTGATCGTGGCCGGCGTCGATGCGTTGGATGACGCGCTTTTCGCCGCCTCCAGCGCGCTGCCCGGTTGGACGACAGCCGACCTGGTGGCGCACTGCGCCCGGTCCGGTGGGGCGCTGGCGCGTGCGCTCATCGACGCGCCGCCCACCCCGACGGCCGCCGCTGCCGGCCGGGGGGAGGCCCGTGCGAGCGACGCCGGTGTGGCAAACGCCGTCGAGTATGTGGGCGGGGTCGGTGCCCGTGCCGAGGCGATCGCGGACACCGCCCGCTCGGACGCCGCGGGCATGTCCCCGAATGACCTGCGCTCCCTGCTGCGGGCGGCGGTGGCCGCGTCGCGCGGCGCCCTCACGGCCGCGACCGTTGACCAGCCCGCCGGGCAGACAGCCTGGGACCTGGTGGCGACCTCGCCTGGCGGGCCGATCCGGCTGGGCGACTTCGTCGTGACCAGGTGCGTCGAGGGGGTCGTGCACGGCCTGGATCTCGGGCTCGCGCCGGACCGGGACGCGCTGCGTGTCGTGACGCGTCTGCTCGTCGATCTGCTGGCGGTTCGGGCACCCGGCCGGTCCGTCGAGGTCCGGGTGCCGCCGTTCGCCGCCGCGCAGGTGGTCGAGGGCCCCCGGCACACCCGTGGCACCCCGCCGAACGTCGTCGAGGCCGACCCGGTCGCCTTCGTCGCGGTGGCCGCCGGGCGGCTGGACTGGTCGGCGGCGCTGGCCGACGGCCGTGTCACGGCCAGCGGTGAGCGTTCCGACCTGCGTCCCTACCTCCCGCTCCTGTAGTTCGTTCCTGTAGTCCATCTCACTTGTCCGGCGGCGGATGACGGTCTTCCGGCTGCTGGGTGGCCCGCGCCCCCGTGGGAGCTTGGTAGTACTGCTCACGGGTACCTCCGGAGCGAAATACCCGCTAACCCGGCTCCTGTTAGCGTGAGTGGCGGTGGCTGTCGACGGTGAGTCCGTGGTGGGACGGTCCGTCAAGATCCCAGTCAAGGCGGGTTGGCCCGTTGGCGCCCGCGTGGGCGGCCTGGCAGGGTGGCCCGTTGTGCCAGCCCGGGGGCGAGCCCGGATCCCGGACGGTGACAGGCGAGGAGAACTGGTGCCATGACCAAGGGGACGGCCGCCGCTTCCGGTTCGGACGACCCTCGCTCCGCCGGCCCCCGTTCGTCCACTGGCCGGGTGGCCGGCACTGGCCGGGTGGCCGGCGCCGCCGGCCGGGGCCGCGTGGACCAGAACTGGGACCTCGAGCTGCGCGACGCCGCCGGCCCTCAGGACGCCTGCGGGGTGTTCGGGGTCTGGGCGCCCGGCGAGGACGTCGCGAATCTCACCTACTACGGCCTGTACGCCCTGCAGCACCGCGGCCAGGAGGCGGCCGGCATGGCCGTCGCCGACGGCCGCGCGATCCTGGTGTTCAAGGAGCTGGGGCTGGTCGCCCAGGTGTTCGACGAGCGGACGCTGTCGAGCCTGTCCGGGCATCTGGCCGTCGGGCACACCCGGTACTCGACCACCGGCTCGTCCACCTGGGAGAACGCCCAGCCGTCGTACCGCACCGCCCGGCTGGGCCAGGGCGTCGCGCTCGCGCACAACGGCAACCTGACCAACATCATGGAACTGGCCGAGAAGCTCGGTGACGACCGGGACGCCGGCATGCACGCCACCACTGACTCCGACCTGATCACCGCGCTGCTGGCCAACCACCCCGGCCCGACACTGGTGGACGCGGCGCTGGACATCCTGCCCCGCCTGTGCGGCGCGTTCTCGCTGGTCTTCTCGGACGCCTCGACGCTGTACGCCGCCCGCGACACCCACGGCATCCATCCGCTCGTGCTGGGCCGCCTCGACAGCCGCGCCGACGAACAGGCCGAGCGGTCGGCCGCCGCCGACACGGACGGCGTGGGCGCGCCGGTCGCGGCCGGCCGGGACGTCTCCGGCCATGACGGTTTCCCACCTGTTCAGCCTGGCGGTGGCCCGGCGGTGGCGGCCGGGGCCTGGGTGGTGGCCAGCGAGACCTGCGCGCTCGACATCGTGGGCGCGACGTTCGTGCGCGAGGTGGAGCCGGGCGAGCTGGTCGTCATCGACGCGGACGGGCCGCGCTCGCTGCGCTTCGCCCCGGCCGACCGGCACGGCTGCCTGTTCGAGTTCGTCTACCTGGCTCGCCCGGACACGACGATCGCCGGTCGCTCGGTGCACGCCACCCGGGTCGAGGTCGGGCGGGCCCTTGCCCGCGAGGCCCCGGTCGACGCCGACCTGGTCATCCCGGTGCCGCAGTCCGGTGTGCCGGCCGCCGTCGGCTACGCGGAGGCGTCCGGTATCCCGTTCGGCGAGGGGCTGGTCAAGAACTCCTACGTCGGGCGGACGTTCATCCAGCCGTCCCAGACGATCCGCCAGCGGGGCATCCGGCTGAAACTGAACCCGCTGCGCGAGGTGATCGAGGGCCGCCGGCTCGTCGTCGTCGACGACTCGATCGTGCGCGGCAACACCCAGCGCGCGCTGGTGCGGATGCTGCGCGAGGCCGGCGCCGCCGAGGTCCACATCCGTATCTCCTCGCCGCCGGTCCGCTGGCCATGCTTCTACGGCATCGATTTCGCCACCAGGGCCGAGCTGATCGCCAGCGGTGCGGGGGTGGAGGAGGTACGGGAGTCGCTCGGCGCGGACTCGCTCGCCTACGTCTCGCTGGATGGCCTGGTCGCCGCGTCCCGCCAGCCGGCGAACGAGCTGTGCCGGGCGTGCTTCGACGGCATCTACCCAGTGCCGCTGTCCGACTCTGATCGGTTGGGTGGCAAGCACCAGCTGGAGGCGATGGGCAGCGGCGCGGCCACCGGCAAGGCGCTCGCCGAGGCGTTCCGCCGACAGGTCGTGGCCGGCATGAACGGCGCGGACCCGTCACCCGACGACCTCGACGAACTGGCCGGCATAGACACGTTCGAGGGCATCGAGGATCTGGCCCGCCTGGACGCGTCGTCGACGGCTCCGACGATGCCGGCGGGGCGCGTGGGTGGCGCGGGCGCCGGTGTCGCGCCCGCCGGAAGCGTCCGGCCGTGACCGCGCCCGTGAGCCCCGGCGGCAGCCGTCCCGGCTCCTCCAGCGGCACCGGTTCGGGTGGTGCCACCGGCGGCGTCTCGTACCAGGCCGCCGGCGTGGATGTCGCGGCCGGCGAGCGGGCCGTCGAGGCGATGCGCGGTCATGTGGCGCGGGCGAGCCGGCCTGAGGTGGTCGGCTCGCTCGGCGGTTTCGCCGGGCTGTTCGCCCTCGACACCAGCCGTTACCGCAAGCCGCTGCTCGCCTCGTCGACCGACGGCGTGGGCACCAAGATCGCCATCGCCCGGGCGCTGGACGTCCACGACACGGTCGGCATCGACCTGGTCGCGATGGTGGTCGACGACCTGGTGGTCTGCGGCGCCGAACCGCTGTTCCTGCTCGACTACATCGCCTGCGGCTCGCTCGACCCCCGTCGGGTGGCCCTGCTGGTCTCCGGTGTCGCGACCGGCTGCGAGCAGGCCGGTTGCGCGCTCGTCGGCGGGGAGACCGCGGAGCACCCCGGTCTGATGGGCCCGGATGACTATGACCTGGCCGCGACCGGCATCGGCGTCGTCGAGGCGGACGAGGTTCTCGGGCCCGAGCGGGTCCTGCCGGGGGACGCGCTGATCGCGATGGCGTCGTCCGGGGTGCATTCGAACGGGTTCTCGTTGGTGCGTCATCTGCTGTTCGGTCAGGCTGAGGCGGGCTTTCCCGGCGGGATCGGCCCGGACGGCCTGGCGGCGCTACGGCGTGAGGAGCCAGCGCTCGGCACCACCCTCGGCGCCGCCCTCCTCACCCCGACCCGGATCTACGCGAAGGACTGCCTGGCGCTCGCCGCCCAGACCGCGGTCCATGCGTTCGCGCACATCACCGGCGGCGGGCTGGCCGCGAACCTCGCCAGGGTGATCCCGGCGGGCCTCATGGCCACGCTCGACCGTGCCAGCTGGACACCCCCGCCGATCTTCGCGCTGCTCGCGGAGCGCGGCCCGGTGGCGCGGGAGGAGATGGAACGCACCTTCAACCAGGGCATCGGCATGATCGCGGTCGTCGCCCCGGCGGCGGTCGACGACGCCCTGACGTTGCTCGCGGCCCGTGGCGTCCCTGCCTGGCTCGCGGGCCACGTCACCGAGGCGTCGGCCAACGGCAAGGGCACCGAAGTCGCCGAGGACCGCCTGACCGCCCGGCTCACCGCAGACCACCCGTAGACGGGCGTAGACCTACCTCGCACCGTCCAAGCGTGACGCACCCGTGCGGCGCGGAGGCGCGCCTCCGCGGAAGCCCGGCCACGAGCGAAGCGGTGTGCCCCCGCGAACGTGGTCGTCTTCGGTTTGGTGACGTCACAGCGGCGGGCAACCGTGCTGGGCGCGGAGGCGCGCCTCCGCGGAGGCCTGCCTACGAGCGAAGCGACGTGGGCGGGCCGCAGCGGAGGTCGCCGTAGCGCACGTGAGCGGAGGAGGACGGCGCGCGGAGGTCCCGTGGGAGCGAAGCGAGTACGGGGCCGGAGCGCGCCGCCCGGACGGAGCGAACCAGAGACTCAGCGGTCCTGATCGTCTTCGTCCTCGTCGAGGTACGCACTGTAGTCGTAGTCGTCATCCGTGTTCGGATCGTCGTCCTCGGTGGGGTCCCGAGTGGTCGATCCAGAGCCGCCCAGATCCGCCTTGAGTCGGTCGAGATCCATCGTTGGCGAGCTGTACTTGAGCTCGCGGGCGACTTTCGTCTGCTTGGCCTTTGCTCGGCCGCGCCCCATGGCTCGACCCCCTCGAACATGACGACGGGGACCCGCCCCGGTGCTCTAACTGTCTCGTGCCTACCGAGACTACAGGGATCGCGGGCCGGTCGGCACGCCAACCCGACAGTTGACTGCGGCTGCCACGCGAAGGCGCGCTGAGGGCGCCGCTCGCGCCTCGCCCGCGGCGGTCGCTAGGAGGCGCGCGGGGCGCGCCGCTCGCGCCTCGCCTGTCGGACGCTCCGCGCCCGACCTGCCTGATTCCGGCTTAACGTGCTCTGCCGGGCCCGGTCTTCGCGGGGCCCGAAGTGCTGGTTGGGTGTCGCTCGCGGGTCACTTGGCGGGCCACTCGTGCCTCGTATCGGTTGGACCCCGACTGCCTGGTTTCGGCTCAATAGCGTGACTCACATAACATCGGAGCGGGCGGTCGAACGTGGCCCGACGAATATCGGACGGGCGGTTGCGGCGATCGGCCGCGCGGCTAGGGAAGCAGGATGCGCCGTAGGCGGCCAATCCCCGCGATCCGGCGCTCGGCGAGGGTCACGGCGGCGGCGCCCGGGGTCTGTCCCTCTGCGTCGGCCAGCTCAAAGACGTCCTGAGTCGTCGTGAAGATCCGGGATGCGGCCGCCTTGGCCCGATCGACCCGGTAGCCCCCGATCTCGTCGGCGACCTGGATTAGGCCGCCAGCGTTCACGACGAAGTCCGGCGCATAGAGGATGCCGGCCTCGGCGAGCAGCTTGTCGATGCCAGGGTGGGCCAGCTGGTTGTTGGCCCCACCACAGACCACCCGGGCACGTAGCCACCCGACGGCCGCCTCGGTGAGCACGCCGCCGAGCGCGCACGGCGAGTAGATATCGGCTGGCGCCCCGATCAGCGCATCCGGATCGCCCACGATCTCGACCTCGGGATGCACATCGTGCAGGTGCACCAGCGCGGCCGGGTTGACGTCGGCCACGAGCACCTTCGCCCCGTCCTCCAGTAGATGCCCGACGAGCCGGGCGCCTACCTTGCCGACGCCGCTGACCGCGACCGTCCGGCCCTCGAGGCTGGGGCTGCCCCACAGACGCGCGGCACAGGCCCGCATTCCCTCGAAGACGCCGTAGGCCGTCATCACTCCAGAGTCCCCGGACCCGCCGTGCGCCGGCGAGCGGCCGACGACCCACCTGGCCTCACGGGCCACGATGTCCATGTCGGTCGGGTAGGTGCCGACGTCGCAGGCGGTGATGTACCGGCCGCCTAGCGAGGCGACGAACCGTCCGTAGGCGCGCAGCAGCGCCTCGGAGGAGTCTCTGGCCGGGTCGCCGATGATGACCGCCTTGCCGCCGCCGAGGTCGAGGCCGGCACAGGCGGCCTTGTAGGCCATCGCCCTGGACAGCGCCAGGGCGTCGGCGAGCGCCGCGGACTCGTCCGGATAGGTGTGGAACCTGGTGCCGCCGAGTGCGGGGCCCAGCGCGGTCGAGTAGATGGCGATGATGGCGCGCAGCCCGGAGGTGGGGTCGGAGCAGAAGACCACCTGCTCGTGCTCGGCGCCGGCGTCGAAGACCGAGGAGGTGACCCCCGTCCCCTTGACCAGGTTCGACCCGGACGCAGACACCTGTGTCATGGCCGAACCCTACGGCGCGCCCCAACCGTCGGCGCCGTGACGCGGGATCGACCTCCCCAGCCCTCGCCGATCGCCGATCGCAGGAATCGGCCGTCTACTGCATGTCCTCATGGTGTAACCATTAGCAACTGGCAATCTGCGCAAACTGGACAGGGGCCGCGCGACTAGCAAGCGCACCCTGGCTGCGGCAAGCGACAGCGTCTTTAGCGCAATATCGACACAACCAGGTCCCCCGGGTCGGCCCCACGTCAGCCACGGCTATACGCCTGTAGCCGGCCCCACCCTCGGAGGGCGCGAAGCGTCCGACCCGGGGCGAGCGCGTTCAGCGCCTCGCCGCCTTCGCGCCCTCGTCTGACGGGATAGCCTCGCCTCGGCGGATTGGCCGGGAGGGGGGTTGGAGCGGTGCCTATCGTCTCTCCAGCGGCATACTTGCGCGTCTATGAGCCGCTCGCCGCTTTCTCGCCGGCCGAGCGGCTGCGCTGGCAGCGGTACGCGGCCACGGCTCCGCCGTCGCGCCGCGCGGGTGCCCGCAGGGAGCGCATGGTCGCTCTGGTCGCGATCGTGCGCCCGACGTTGGACGTCGCCGGCGAGTCCGCGTTCGTGCAGATGGTCGACGGTCTGATGTTCGTCTGCCCGTGGTCGACGCAGCTGCGGGTGTGGCAGGCGGCGATGGAGTTCCGTGGCGGGATGCCCGAGCGGATCGCCGAGGTCTTCCTGCCGCGCCGGATCGTCGACCCGGCGGAGATCGAGCTGGACCGCTGGCGCGCCCGCCGCCCGGAGCTGAAGGTCCATATCCAGACCTCGACCTGGTCGGTGCCCACGTCCTGGTTTCTGCTCTTCGACTCGGCCGAGCGAATGCTGGTCACCGGCGACACGGCCGAGCGCTCCATGGTCTACCGGACCGAGATCGGGCTCGCCCGGCGGCGGATCGCCGAGGCGGTCGAGACGCTGGCGGCGATGCGCGACACCATGCCGGATGCTTCCGCCGTCGAGGGCGTGACGGAGCTGGCCCGATGGCTGGAGATCTTCCACCCGCGCAGCAGGGTCGAGCTGGACTACGACGGCCTGGTCGAATTGCTCGATGACGAGGTGCTGCGCGGCGACAACTCCGTCGAAGACCTCACCGAGGCGGTCCGGGCGTTACGCCAAGGGCGAACAGACCGCGCGGCAGAGGCGTACGAGCGCGTGCTGGTCAGGTGGCGGCCCTTGCAGACAAGGGAATCCGCGAGCTGATCGACGCGGTTGCTAACGCTGAGTCGCCACTCGCTTCGGACGAGCTGTGACTAGTCAGCAGATGGTCCCGACGTGCCATGTCCGAAATGCCCCCGAAGGATGCACGATCTGTATGGGACGGAGCGACGCTCTGTGACGGGAGGCCAACGCAATGACGACGAGAACGCCGGACGCCGAGCCCCTGCTGACTCCGGCCGAGGTGGCGACGATGTTTCGGGTTGATCCGAAGACTGTCACCCGGTGGGCCAAGGCTGGGAAGCTGACGTCGATCCGCACCCTTGGTGGCCACAGGCGCTACCGGGAGGCGGAGGTTCGGGCCTTGCTGAAGGGGGTCCCCAGTATGGGTGGTGACCTCTAGGCATCGACCAGTTCGGTACATGGTTTCCTGTTTGCCATCTTTCGGGTGGCTTCCCGCTAGCCCGCGTGACAACGGGCGCGCCATGTACCGACGGGGTGGGTGTCCGGTACGGCACGCCGACCTGCCAGCACCGACGACCCCGGTCGAAGGGCGGGGCCGTCGGGCTATCCGGCGTGCTTTACCGGCAATGTGCTCGCCCGTCCCACCGATTCGCCAGACCTCGCCAGGGTTGTCCGGCCAGGTCGACGCTGCCGCTCCAGGCAGACGGATCGGCGGGACCCCGGGGCGCCTGGCAGGCGCCCCGGTGGCCTGCGAATCTCCAGGCGTTCGAGGGGTGCCCGGCCCGGCCTTGACCGGCTGCCGGGCACCCAGCTCCCCCCGCTCCTGTCCCTGCTTCTGATCGAAGCGGTCTGACCCACGCGACCCGCCGGGCCGATCATCGGCCCAGTACGGCGGGCGCGTGCCGGTCAGCTGTTCAGCAAGGCACCACATGGACGACGGGCGGCGCGCCCCAGGCGCGCCGCCCGATCTCGTCTCCGGGCCGTTCTCGGCAGCTGCCCCCGCGGCTATGCGAGTGCTATGGCTCTGGGGTGGGGCCCTGGCGGCGCGGGTGCCCGGGCGGGGCGG
>NZ_JASNFO010000086.1:0-18061 GCF_032027725.1 Pseudofrankia coriaricola
CGCTAGTCCTGTGTTTCGCACATCGGATTCTGGTGCCCCTACCCGCCCCGGTGATCACGTTTTTCGATCATGGAGGCTGGGTGGGGTCGACTCCGAGGAGGTCGAGCAGGTGGCGTTGCAACGTCCCCGGCCAGGGGATGTAGGCGGGCTGGCCGCCGATGGCGGGAACCAGGCGCAGCGCGGCGAGGGCTTCGAAGACGAGCCGGCCGGTGGGCCTGGCGGGCCGCCCGGCGTAGAGACCCGGCAGCTTCTCGGCCGGAGCGATCGCCCGGCGGACCTCACGTTCGATCAGGCTGAAGACCAGCAACGCCAGGCAGATCACGTGGATCAGCCCGTCGATCCGCTGGTTGGACCGCAGGAACAGCGGCGCGACGGCGAGCGGCCCCTTGTAGTCGCTGTAGCGGCGCTCGACCTTCTCCTGCCCCTTGTAGCGGCGCAGCACCTCGGCCGCGTCCGCCTCGGCGACGGTCAGGTTCGTCAGCAGCGCGTACCAGCCGTCGCTGGCTGCCTCGGCGGCCAGGGCCGTCTCGTCGAACGCCCAGGTGAAGGTGGTCTTCCCACTGGCCTCATCGGCGTCGATCTCGTAGTGGACCAGGCCGGTGACCCGGCGGGACCGGCAGACCTGCTCGGCACGGGCCCGTACCGCCTGCTCGTCGGGGTGGTAGCGGGTGCCGGCGGTGCGCACGAGCCGGTCGAGCTCGTCGGTGGCCCTGGCCAGCTTGAGCCGGCGGGCGGACACGGCGGCCTGGGCTCTGGCCGACGACCAGACGTGGACGGTGCGCACGACCAGCGGCGGATCCTTCTTCCGCGGCCCGCGCACCGTGGTCCGGCCCTCACAGGCCCGGTAGAAGGCCCGCTGGTGGGCGAACTTCTCCCGGTCGCGGACGGCGACGTAGTCGACCGGGGCCGCGGTGGTCACGTCGAGGGCGGCGAGCACGGTCGCGGGCACGACGTTCCTGGGCGCCGGGGCGATGAACCGTGCGCCGTCGGTGGCGACGAGCGCGGACAGGTTGGTGTAGGAGACCAGCTTCGTGTCGCCGACCAGCAGGAACGGGCGCGGGCCGGCGGCCGTCCGCAGGGCGCGCAGCGCACCGACGACCTGACAGACCTCGGCCGCGCCACCGTCGTAGGCCCTCGCGACCAGCGGGACCCCGCCGTCGGCGAGGACCCCGAGCCCGGTCTGGATCTGTTTGAGGTCGGGCCGACGGTCCTTGGGATGGCCGTACCGCGGCGTGGCGTAGTCGGGATCCGTCTCGGGGTAGGCGCCGTACAGGGAGATCGACGTCATGTCCCAGTGCACCTGGGACACATCCAGGCCGAAGCCGGCGACCGCGGCCGCGCCGATCGAGCCGACGACCTGGTCGGCCTGCTCCGCGAGCGCGTCGAGGGCCCGGGCGATCCGGTCGTCGCCCAGCGCGTCCGCCGGGACGTCGAAGACCTCCTCGACCGCCCAGGCCGCCGCCCAGTCGGCGACGCGGACCATCGCGGTCGGGCAGGTCAGCCGGTTGGCGATCAGGACCTCGATGACCTGGCCATGGGTGAGCCGGGCGATGTCGCGGACCGGGCAGAGCCGGCCGACGGTGCCGGCGACATCGAGCCGGCGCAGGAAGTCACGGATGACCGGCAGCGCGCCGAGCATCTTCTCGACGCTCGGCGGCCCGTAGTCCGCCGCGGCCGTCACAGCCAGGAACCGTGCCAGGCCCACCACTCCGCGGCGCGGCAGGCCCGACACAGAACGATCAAAAGATCACGTAGCTGGCCCATCACACGCACGTGCGAAGGACAGGGCTAGGGGTCGGCTGGGTGTCAGTGCCGGGCGTGCCGTTCGCGCAGCAGATCCGCTAGGACTATGACCGTTTCCGGCGGCAGCCGCCTGACCAGGTCCGCCATCGGGCGCCGGACGCGCTGTCGGGCGCCGCCGAGAGGAACTCCCACAGCGCGCACTGATACCGGGTGATCCCACGGTCGGGCACCGCGCCGACGTCGGGCACCCAGCCCGACAGGTCGTTGGGCACCGTCAGCGCGTCCGCCGCACCGCCGGGAACCGGACCAGCCGGGGCACGCCACAGCGACGAACCCGCCACGCGGTCCCGGAAGACCAGCTCCACGCAGTGCCGCCCGACGTGACCGGCCGATGGGTGACGTAGGACGCCGAGGGCAACAGCCCGGCGAGCGTCGCCAGGTCGCGCGCCGGGGCACCCGCGTACAGGCGCAGCGCGACGTCACCGTCCGGTAGCGGCACGATCCACGCAGGCTGCCAGCGCCGAGGCCAGTCGCTTTGCTCGTGTGGAGGAAGCTTGGACACGGGTCACCGTCCTGTCTTGGCACAGCTCTGTGATCAAGGTCCCGGTGTGGTGCGGGAACACCTACCGGGACCGCCTACCTACCAAGGATACCGCGCGGCGCGCCATCATTTTCGGGAGTCGTAAGATCGCACCGTGACCGGCGAAGACCCGTTGCTCGGCTATCGGGAGATGGCCGAGTTGGCCGGAGTCGAGCCGAGCACGCTACGCCGCTACCGCTCCCAAGGCCGCATGCCGCCGCCGGACGACGTGTCGGTGCCCGACCGCCCCCGCTGGCGCCTGTCGACCTTCCAGGCATGGATGCGCGACCGGCCCGGACGCGGGCGCAGCCTCGCCAGCCGCCAGACCCAGGACGACGAGACCTGACCAAATGCGCGGCGATTCCGCTTGCAGTAGCAAGCAGCGTATTGTCAGTGACTAACACACGCCCTCTATGGACAGGCCCAGATGACACGGTTCGGGGCTGGCGGTGGAACTGCAATCCCAGGCTGGGTCTCGGGCCTGATGCTGCCCCGGGAAAACGCACCAACCCAGTTCCGTTGGCCCGCCAGCGGCCGGTTCAGCCGTGTGTGGCTGACTACTTTGCGTATGCGTGAAGGGTTGGGAGCTGGCTGGGGTGTCGGCGTCGCGTGGGGCGGCGGCCCAGCGCCACCCGGGTGGGCGGCCGGGTCAGCGGCGGGAGGTCGTCAGGCCGTAGTCGTAGGGGAAAAGCGGGTCGTAGTTCTTGTCGCCGATGTTGATGGGCTCCTGGGATTCGGCGCGGGGCCAGGTGACCGGGAGGCGGCCGGTGTAGGAGCGGTCGCCGAACAAGGTGTCGGCGACGCCGGCGCCCTCGCTGCCGGGCAGCCAGGACATGACGAACGCGTCCATCTTCGCGAGCTTGTCGGTGACGATCTGCGGCCGGCCGGCGACGTCCAGGACGACGCAGGCGCTGATGGCGCCGCACACCTTGTCGATGTTCGCGCGGTCAGTGTCGGACAGGTTCAGCGTGTGGCCGTTGCCGACGTCGCCCAGGCCCTCCGCGTACGGGGTCTCGCCGATGACGACGACACCGACGTCGTGGCCCGCGGTCGGCGCGGACGCGTCGGCGCTGTAGGTCACGTCGGCGGCGTGGCGCTGAATACCCTGCAGGATCGTGGTCCCGGGGATGATGTCCCCGGAGGCTCCCTGCCAGGTAGTGGTCCAGCCGCCCGCCTGGTTGCCGAGGTCGCTCGCGTTCACCCCGGCCACATAGAGGCGCTGGGAGGACCGCAGCGGCAGCGTGTCGCCGTCGTTCTTCAGGAGAACCTGTGACTCGGCGACGGCGCGGCGGGCAAGGGCGCGGTGCTCGGGCGAGCCGACCGTGCCGATGTTCCCACGGTTGGTGAAGGGATGCTCGAAAAGGCCCAGCTCGAACTTGGCCTTCAGGATCCGGCCGACCGCGTCGTCGATGCGCGGCACCGGGACCCGCCCCGCCCGCACCTCGTCCAGCAGCGTCCGCGCGAACCGCGGCGCGCTGTCGGGTTCCATGAACATGTCGATCCCGGCGCTGACGCCGGCGCGGACCTGCGCGGCGTAGTCGCCGGGGAGCTGCTGGATCGCCTTCAGGTCGCTGATGAGGAACCCGTCGAACCCGAGCTTCTTCTTGAGCACGTCGGTGAGCAGCTCCTTGTTCGCGCTCATCCGCACCGGGTTGCCGACGCCGTCCTCTGTCCAGTCGACGCTGGAGTACGACGGCATGATGCTGCCGACGTGATACTTCCCGACGGCCGTCACGTAGGGTGCGAGGTCGACCTCGTCGAAGTGGGAGCGGTCGGTGACCATGACGCCCTGGTCGACCGTGTAGGCGAAACTGGTGGACGTCCCGTAGGTGGTGTCGCCGTCACCCGCGAAGTGTTTGGCGGTGGCGAGAACGTGCGTCGGGCCGGCGAGATCCTGGGCGCCCTTGCCCTGGAGCCCTTCCAGGATCGTCTCCATCTGGATCACGAGGTTCGGGTCCTCACCGAAGCTCTCGTAGGTGCGGCCCCAGCGCAGGTCACGGGAGACGCACAGGCAGGGCGCGAAGACCCACTGAGGGCCGGTCGCCCTCGTCTCGGTGGCGGTGACCCGCGCCGCCTCGCGGACGAGGCCCGGGTCTCGGGTCGCGCCCATCGCGATGTTGTGCGGGAAGATCGTGGCGCCGATGAGGTTGTTGTCCCCGTGCACCGAGTCGGTGCCGTACAGCAGCGGGATCCGCAGCCTGGTGGTGAGTGCGCGTGACTGGAGGCCGTCGACCAGGTTGGCCCAGTCGGACGGGGTGTCGTGGGTGGGCACCAGGGCCGGACCGGACAGCACCGAGCCAAGCCCGAGCGACGTGATCATAGATGGGTCCTTGGCGACGGCGCCGCGGTCGGGCTGCGTCATCTGGCCGACCTTCTCCTCCAGTGTCATCCGGCCGAGCAGGTCGGAAACGCGCCGGTCGACCGGCAGCGCCGGATCGAGATAGGGAAAAGCCGCGTGCGCCTTCTCTTTCGAGCATCCCACTGCAACGGCGGGCGCGACGAGCGCGGCGACGGCGAGCGTGACCAGGCGGCGTCTGGCCCGTCTGGTCGATGGCCTTGCCGGCCCGGCTGACGGCACGAAGGAATTCAACCAGGTAACGGTCATTCTCGCCCCGAATCCAGTGTGTATTTGCCGTGGCACGCCCGCCGGCAGCGTTCCGAAAGCACGGTCAGGGGGTGGGCGTTGTGAGGCGGCCGGCCAGGCGTTCGGCGTAGCGGTAGGGCGGAAGCCGTCCCGCGTCGGCTAACTTCCGTTTTTCATGCTTGTTCCGCTCACCCCGGTTGTGCTACTCGTTCCGCGGCCTCGCGCTGATGGCGCCACGATGCCGATCCGCGTCTCCAGGCGCCCGCGGGGCCCGCGGCGCCCGCGGGCCCTCGACCCCTGGCCGGCGACGGCAACCCCCCGGTAGTTGGCTGGACGGGGACGTCCGGCTGGGCAACGTTGGTCCTGACGATGCCCATGGCCGAATCCGGCGACGTGGTCCGGCCGCGATGGTGAACTCGTTACAGGCGGGTTCCCGCGGCCGGCGACGCCAGCCGGATCCGGCCGCCGGACGCGCGAGGGGGACGTCATTTCCGCGGCTGGGGCAGAGAGGGGGACCGTGCCGGCCGCCGCGAGTGCCGCCGCCGATGACGAGCCGCCGCCGGTGGCAGCGGTGGGGCGGTGGTCGGTCGCCGTCGCGTTCGCGCTGTTCGTGGTGATCGGCGTCGCCTCCGGCGCAGGTGGTGTGCTGCTGCCGGCTCAGATCACGGACTACGGCGTCGACGAGGCGACGATCGGCATCACGTTCTTCACCAGTGCCGCGGGCTATGTCGTCGCCAGCGTCCTGTCAGGGGCGCTCGTCGGCCGGCTCGGCACCCGCCACGCGCTACTCATCGCCGGCACACTGCTTTTCGGCGCGTGGCTCGGCACCGCGGCGCGGCCGCCCTTCGCCGCGTTCGTCCTGCTCTCACTGCTGAGTGGCTTCGGGATGGGTGCGCTCGACTGCGTCCTGAACATCTACCTCGCCACCCGGCCTGGGGCGACCGCGCTGCTCAACCGGCTGCACGCCTTCTTCGGTGTCGGCGCGCTGCTCGGGCCGCTCCTGGCGGCCTGGCTGCTGACGTTCACCGGCTGGACGACGGCGATGCTGGTCCTCGGGGTCATCCTCGCGCCGACGGTCGCGGCCTGTGCCGTCACCTTCCCGGCGCGCACCGCCGACCCACTGCTGGCGGCGCCACCGGCGGCGGGCGGGCCGGCGGCGGGCGACGGCCGGCCGGCCTCCGCCCTTCCCGCGGTGCTGCGCCAGCCGGTGGTGCTGCTCTGCGCGGCCATGCTGGGCGTTTATGTCGGGCTGGAGATCGCCGTCGGCAACTGGGGCTACACCTACCTGGTCGAGGAACGGTCCGTCTCCGGCCTGCTGGCCGGCTACACGACCAGCGGGTACTGGCTCGGCCTCACCGCCGGCCGGTTCCTCATCACCCCGGTCACCGCCCGGCTGCGGCTGACCCAGACCGGCCTGATGTACGCGTGCATGGCCGGGACGGCGGTCGCGGGCGTGCTCGCATGGGCGGCGCCGAGCACGGCGGGCCTGGCGAGCGCCGCGTTCGTGCTGCTCGGGTTCTTCCTCGGCCCGATCTTCCCGACGACCATGGCGGTCTCGCCGCGCCTGACGTCCGAGCGCCTCGTCCCGACGGCGATCGGGGTGCTCACCGCGGGCGGGCTCGTCGGCGGTGCCCTGCTGCCGTGGCTTGCCGGCACGCTGCTGCAGGTCGCGGGAGCCTGGACGTTGTTCCCGTTCGCCGTCCTGCTCGCGCTTGTCCAGCTGGCCCTGTGGTGGCGGGTCGCGTGCCGGATCGCCGACACCAGCGCGCCGGCGATCGCGGACAGCCCAGGAGTCCATCTGTCCGTACCTGGCCCGTGATCAGCCTGGTCGGCCGGCCGTCCGTCGAGCGGGGGCCGGGCTGGAGATCGCGAGCCGGGTATGCGGATCGGCGTTCGCCTCGGCGTGGGCGGGTCCGGGGTAGCCGGAGTAGTCGGGGTAGTCGGCCTGGCTGGGTGCCGCCGGCCGGGTGGCCGCGTTCGGCCCGCCGGCCGCCACGCGGCGGCGATAGGCGGACGGGGTCTCGCCGCAGCGCTGGGCGAACGCGCGGGCAAAGGCGCTGACGTTGTCGAACCCGACCGCGAGCGACACGTCCAGCACTGACGGCCCCGGCTCGGCGAGCAGCGCCATCGCGCGCAGCAGCCGGGCCTGCAGCAGGTAGCCGCGCCACGGCATGCCCAGCTCGGCGGCGAACTGCCGCCGCAGCGTCCGCTCGGACACCCCGGTCGCGTGGCTGACCTCGGCCGCGGTGACCGTGTCGAGGTGCTCACGGGTGTAGGCCATCGCCGCCGCGACCACCGGGTCGGCCGAGGTCGGCAGGCTCAGCGGCTCCTCGTGCTCGAGCGACTCGGCGACCAGGTGGGCGAGCGTCCGGAAGAACCCGTCGGAGATCTCGTTGGACTCCGGCCGGGCGATCGGCCAGCGCAGGGCGTAGAGCATCATCTCCCGGATCAGCGGGGAGACGGCGAGGATACGGGCCCGGTCGCCGGGGTGCGGCACGATGCGCGGGTCGAACATCACCGACACCGTGCGCACCGCGGTGTTCATCGTCGCCTGGTGCTCCAGGCCCGCCGGGATCCAGGCGGCCTGCTGTGGTGGCAGGAGGTAGTGGCCGGCGGCGGTCTCTACCTCGACGACGCCGGAGACGCCGTACTCGATCTGGTGCAGGTCGTGCGAGTGCCAGCCGGTGACCAGCCGCTCGCCCACGTACTGGTAGCCGCCGCCGAGCGCGGCCCCGCCCTGGCGCAGGTCGACCGTGCCGCGGTTGATCCGCCCCAGGTCGGCGGTGGGCGGGGACGGCGAGGACCGCGACGGGGATCCCTCGGCCGCCCACCTCGCGTCGGTGGTCGGTGCCGTAGCCTGGTCCGTGGCCGTTTCGGTGGGATTCCTGGCCGAACGTGCGGAGACGGACATGGTGACGAAGCGTACAACTAGCAGGGGGCCGGACGCAGGCCGAAGTCGTTGGCCGCGCCCGACCGTTAGGCCCCGTCGCCCCGCGACAGAGGAGGTAAGTGCCAGATGAACATCGACGAGATGATCCTGGTCAGCATCGATGATCATGTGGTCGAGCCGCCGGACATGTTCGACGGCCGCGTGCCGGCGAAGTGGGTGGACCTCGCGCCGCACGTCATGAAGGGCGAGGACGGCATCGAGCGGTGGATCTACCGCGGCCGCCCGACCGGCGTCTCCGGTCTGAACGCCGTCGTCTCCTGGCCCGCCGAGGAGTGGGGCCGCGACCCGGCGAACTTCGCCGAGATGCGCCCCGGCGTCTACGACATCCACGACCGCGTCCGCGACATGGACCGCAACGGCATCCTCGCCTCGATGTGTTTCCCGACGTTCACGGGCTTCTCCGCCGGTCATCTCACCCATTACAAGGACGAGATCACCGTCGCGATGATCGAGGCGTACAACGACTGGCACATCGACGGCTGGGCGGGCGTCTATCCGGGCCGGTTCATCCCGATCGCGCTGCTGCCGACCTGGGACCCCCAGCTGATGGTGAACGAGATCCGCCGGGTCGCGGCCAGGGGCGTCAAGGCCGTCACGATGCCCGAGCAGCCGCACCTGGAAGGCCTGCCGAGCTACCACGACATCGACTACTGGGGCCCGGTGTTCCAGGCGATGTCCGACAACGGCCTGGTCTGGTGCCTGCATATCGGCCAGGGATTCGGCGCCATCAAGGGCGCGCCGGACGCGCCGATCGACAACCTGATCATCCTGGCCTGCCAGATCTCGGCGCTGGCCGCACAGGACGTCCTGTGGGGCCCGGCGATGCGCTCCTACCCGGACCTGAAGTTCGCCTTCTCCGAGGGCGGGATCGGCTGGATCCCGTTCTACCTGGACCGCTGCGACCGCCACTACACGAACCAGCGCTGGCTGCGCCGTGACTTCGGCGGAAAGCTGCCGAGCGAGGTCTTCCGCGAGCACACGCTGGCCTGCTACGTCACCGACCCGACGACGCTGAAGCTGCGTCACGAGATCGGCATCGACAACATCGCCTGGGAGTGCGACTACCCGCACTCCGACTCGATCTGGCCGAACGCTCCCGAGTTCGTCCTGAACGAGCTGAACAACGTCGGCGCCGACGACGCGGACATCAACAAGATCACCTGGGAGAACGCCTCCCGTTTCTTCAACTGGGACCCGTTCGCGCAGATCCCGAGGGAGAAGACCACGGTCGGCGCCCTGCGCGCCACCGCCACGGACGTGGAGACGGACGTCGTCCCCCGCGCCGAGTGGGCCCGTCGCTACGCCGAGAAGCACGCCGCGGCCGCGTAGCCAGCGAAGCGGACGAGACGGGGGCCCGGGGGCGGGCGGAAGCCGCCCCCGGGCCCTTCGTCATCCTCGGAGAGCTCCCGCGGTGAGCGAAGCGGGCTCGCCGGCTCGCTGCCGAACGGCGGCCAGCGCCGCGCATACGGCCTCCAGCCGAGCGGCCTCCAGCCGGGCGGCGTCCACCCGGACGGCCTCCAACCGGGTGGCCTCCAACCGGGTGGCCTCCAACCGGGCCGCATCGGTCAGCGACGCGGCCGCCGGCATGGCGTTGACCGGCACGGCGTTGAGCTGCGTGGTGTTGGCCGGCGCGGCCTCGACCATCGGCGCGTGCAGCCCAGGCGCGTTCACCAGCTCGGATGTGCGCCGCCACAGGGTGCGCCGGAACCGGGCATCGTACACGAGCGGGTTCGGTCGGGCCGGGCGGCGGTCGAAGTAGTAGGCGCCGTCGATGAGCCGCGTGCCGTCGACGGTGGCGAGCCACACCAGCGTGTCGGCGGCCTGCTCGGGCGAGCGCAGGAACGCGCGGAACGGGGAGCGCATGAACGTCCGCACGAACATCGGGCCCTCGGCCCCGAAGTTCGTGCGCACGATGCCCGGGTGAAACGACACAGCCCTGACCGCGCCGATTCGGGCGGGCATCTCGGCGGCGAACGCGATGTTCGCCAGCTTTGAGGCGGCATAGGCGTCAAGCGCCCGGTAACGGCGGCCGTTGCTCAGCCGCTCGGGGTCGAAACGGGCGAGCCTGCTGCTGCTCATCAGGCTCGCCGTGACGACCACGCGGCCATCCCACTCGGCCAGGCGCGGGGCGAGCAGCTGGGTCAGGAGGAACGGCGCGAGGTGGTTGACCTGCAGCGTCCACTCGTTGCCGTCCTCGGTGACCGCGTGCCGCGTGCCGCTCATCATCCCGGCGTTGTTCACCAGGACGTCGATGCGCGGCAGGTCGGCCAGCAGCCGCCGGCCCAGCTCGCGCACCTGCGCGAATGAGGAGAAATCCGCGGTATAGGCCGTCGCCCCGAGCTCGGCGGCAATCCGCTCGGTGTCCGCCCGCTCGAGTCCGACCAGTGCCAGTCGGTGCCCTTGCCGCGCCAGCTCGCGCGCCGCCGCTGCACCGATGCCGCCGTTCGCCCCGGTGATCACGATGACCTTCTGCTGCTCCACAACGCCGACCGTAAGGCGTTGTCCGCTGCCCGGAGTCGCATTGTCACCATGCTGATATCGACGTGTCGACCGGCTGGGAACCGCTACCGACGGCTTCATGCCGTTCCCCGCGCCGCCGCTCCGGCCGGCGGCATGTGCTGGTTCGGGGCCTCGGGCACCAGCCTCGGACACCAGCCTCGGGCACCACGGCTTGGGCGGGCCGGCCGCCGGCGCGGTCTCCCTGTCAGGGCCGGCGGCGGTGGACCAGGTGGACCAGGCGCGCGACCTGCCGGTAGGGGTCGCGGGTGCCCGCGACCCATTCGGCCTCGACGATGTCGTCGAGGTCAGCGGTGGTGGGCTCGTCGGCGAGATGGTCGGTGAAGGTCCGGATTCCGTACCAGGCGAGCGGCTCGGCTCCCTGGGCGACCAGCACGGCCCTGACGAGGGAGGGGTCGTCGGCGCTGTTGGCCGGAGCCGGGCCGAGGACGACGGGCTCGGGCGGCGTTCCGTCCGCACGGCTCCGGCCACTGTCCGCCAGCTGGGTCAGCACGTCGCGCCAGCGGCCCTGCAGCCCGGCGCGCAGCGCGAGGGCGGGCCCGTTCTTGCCGACGACCGAGATGGTGCCGCCGGGGCGGGTCAGGTGCACGAGGGCGCGAAGGAGCGCCTCCGGCTCGGGGACGAACATGATGACGCCGTGGCAGAGGGTGGCGTCAAAGCCGGTGCCCACCCGGCCGGCCACGTCGAACGCGCCGCACTGGACGAGCCGGATCCGGTCCCGGATGTCCTCGGGTGCGGTGGCGAACGCCTGCGTCGCCTCGTCCACCATGCGTTCGTCCGGTTCGCAGACCGTCACGTCGTAGCCGAGCCTGGCCAGCGCGAGCGCCTGGACGCCGGTCCCGCCGCCGATGTCGACGATCCGGGCGGGCGCGGGCGGCAGATGTTCACGCAGCGCCCTGGTGACGAGACGTTGCCGTACGACACCCCGCAGCGTCGCCGTGTGGGCGACGTAGTCGTAGTCGGGGACGCCGTCGATCATCGCGAGAAGCTGGCCGCCGTCGCGCCCGCCAGCGGCCCGGCGGCCCGCTCGGCCTCGGCCCGGGTCCCGGTCCAAATCCCGGTTCACGGCGCGGTCGTCGACGCCGACTGTGTCGACTGTGTCGACTGTGTCGACGGTGTCGACGGTGCTCAGGGTGGCGGCGGCATCGACTCCGGCCGCGCCGGCCCCGGGACCAGTCCGGGGGCTCACCTGGGGGCGGGCCGGGACGCGGCCGGCGATGGGCGCCAGGCGGGCCGGGCCGCCGGCGGCGGGGCCACGGCGAGGCTCCTCGAGAGGTGTCAGGTCCGGCCGGGCCCGACCATCGTCCAGGTGTCGCCGCATAGGGCAGTGCTCCTTTTGTCGTCCGCGTCGTCCCGCGGCAATTCGTTTACCTTCTCTTCTCCTATCCTTGAGCGTCCAATCCCGCAAACTGCCACAGGTGTGTAGATTTTGACAGCGCGGGTGAGGTGAGAACGGTTCGCCCCGGCCGCGCCGCGCCGGCGGGCCGTCTCCGTCCCTGGGCGGACGGGCGCCCGCCCGGCCTCCGACCACGGTCGAGTCCAGAGATTGGTCCGCATGCCGATGACCGCGAGATCGGCCGGCCGGATTCTTCCGGCCATGGGAATTTCACGAACGGAGGAGGTGGCCGCGGCCACCCGAGGCACCAGAGCCACGGCCACCGCAGGCACCGCAGGCACCACGACGGCCGGCATCGCGATCGCCGCCGAAGGGCTGACGAAACGTTACGGCGGGCGGGCTGTGATCGAGGATGTGTCCTTCGGTGTGCGCAGTGGGGCCATCACCGGCTTTTTCGGGCCCAACGGCGCCGGCAAGACCACGGCGCTCAAGGTGATCAGTGGACTGGCCACGGCGAGCACCGGGCGGGTGCTGCTGCACGGCCGCGCGGGGCGGGCGCGGGACGCGCGCACGCTGGGGGTCCTCACCGAGCCCTGCGGCGCCCATCCGGGCCGCACGGCGCGCGCGCACCTGCGCTCGCTGGCGGCCATGGCCGGGCTGCCCCGGACGCGGGTGCGCGCAGGAGCTGCGTCCGGACGTCGTCCTGCTCGACATCCGCATGCCGCGCATGGACGGTGTGGAGACCACCGCCCACCTGACCGCCCGCGGGATCACCCCACCGCCGCGCGTGCTCATCCTGACCACCTTCGACCTGGACGAATACGTGTTCGGCGCGCTGCGCGCGGGCGCGGCCGGCTTCCTGCTCAAGGACGCCTCCCGCGAGCGCCTGATCGAGGCGATCCGCGTCCTGCACGCTGGCGACGCGCTGCTGTCGCCCGCCATCACCCGGCGGCTGGTCGAGACGTTCGCCGCGCGTACCCGGCCGCCGACGCCGCCCGGCCTGCTCGACGACCTGACACCACGTGAGCGCGAGGTCCTGGTGCTGGTCGCCCGCGGGCTGTCGAACACCGAGATCGCCGGGCGCCTGGTCGTGACCGAGGCGACGGTGAAGAGCCACGTGGGCGCCATCCTCACCAAGCTCAATCTGCGCGACCGGGTCCAGGCCGTGGTGCTCGCCTACGAGAACGGCGTCGTCGTCGCGGGCGAACCTGCCTGGGGCGGCTCGGGAACATCGCCGGCACCTTGGTGCTTACCTGATAGGCCGTGAGCTAACGGATACGTTCCCGCCGCCTGATTCGTGGGCACTGGGAGCCGTGCCGGGCCGCGCCGGCGCGTGGCGGGGACCGCATCTGGCGGTGGAGGATATCGACCGGTGGCTCGGCCTGGACCCGGCGACTGGCGCACAGGTACGGAGTGCGCGTCCCGCGGCCTGCGCCGCCGGTCACATGAGGAGAGGAACGGCCGGAAATGAACGTCGGCGACCGCATCGAGGATCTGTCCGGGGTGGACGAGACGGGTGCGACCCTGCGCCTGTCCGACCTGTTGGCCAAGGGACCGTTGGTGGTCTTCTTCTACCCGGCGGCGATGACCTACGGATGCACCAAGGAGAGCTGTCACTTCCGTGACCTGGCCGACGAGTTCGCCGGCGTCGGCGCGGGCCTTGTCGGGATCAGCGCCGACGACGTCGAGAAGCAGGCGGCCTTCAGCGCGAAGCACTCGCTCGGTTTCCCGCTCATCGCCGACACGGATCGGATGATCGCCGACGCGTTCGGCGTCCGCCGTAAGCGGGGCCCGAACAAGCGCGCCACCTTCGTCCTCGGTGCGGACGGGGTGGTGCTGGCACGTATCGAGTCCGAGTTCGCCATGAACCGGCATGCGGACGAGGCGCTGGAGGCGCTCCGGTCGGCCGCGAAGTAGCGAGCGCCTCGACCACGCCCGACGGTTTCTCGAACTGGGCCGTCTGGACGTGAGTGCCTCCGGCCCGGTACGCACACGGCTGACGTGCATCCTGACGGGCGCGTAACCAGCGGACAACCGGCCGGCCGTTCGGCTTCCGCCCGGCCGGGAGCCTCGGCTGGCGGGAGTGACGTTCACTCCTGCTGGGAGTCGCCCGGCCGGGCTGGCGGGACCGTGCGCCCGTGGCCGTCGACCTCAGTCACGCGGTCACGGGTGGTCCCCTTCGTCGCCAGCGCGGTGCAGGTAGTCCTCGAAGGTTGGGCGTCGGTCTCTCCGGCGCCCCGCCAGGACTGCGCCCACCAGCGCGATGGGCGTCATGGCGAGCCTGAACGCCTGGCGGACCAGGTGACGGGCCACCGTGAGCAGCTCCCTGAGCGCCTGCCACGGGTGAGCGAGGGCCACAACCGTCAGGACAAGGACCGCTCCGCCGCGGCTGACCCCCGTGAAGTCGTCGGCGTCGTTTCGCTCCTTCTCCCCGGTCACGGCACGAGACCCGAGGCGTGGGGTGGGAGATCGCCGCCGCGGGCCATGGAGTCCTCCGGAGTGAGCACGGTGCGCCGCGCGTCGTTCAGCTGCCTGGGAATGCGTAGCTCGGAGCCAGCGCCGCGGGCAAGTCGATCCCTCGGCGCTCGGCGCAGCACGCTAGGCGTCGCCCGACAGAACCGCAACGAGATCCGGATCTGAGCTGTTCTTCTCTTCCACGCAATCACGGAAGTCTGGGCGGGCTCGCGGAGCCGGCCGCCCGCGTCCCAGCCGCTCGGTCGAGGGTGAGCGTCGCTCCTGCTCCGCTGGTCCGCTCTATGGTCCGCCTGGCCACCACGCAGCCCTGCGCACCTGCTGGCCGGGCCGGCCGGCCGGCCAGTACCCGTGCTTCGCCCGGGGGGCGTCCGGCCGGGCATCCGCGGTGGTCTCACGCTGGCTGGTGGGGCTGGCGGAGTAGGCGTGGGAGAGATGAGGACGCTGGTAGCCGGGCCGTCTCTCGCACGGTCTTCGCTGGTCAGCCGAGACGGTCGCGCTGATCGCGAGGGCCTTTGCCGTGGGTCGTCACCGCCCGGGTACGGCGATACTCCATCCGCTCGGCGGCGGCGTCCGCGTAGTGGGCGCCGAAGAAGCGTTCGACGAGCCAGAGAGCCAGGTCGATGCCGCTGGTGACGCCACCGGCGGTCACGAGATCGCCGTCGTCGACGACCCGGGCGTCGGTCACGGCGGCACCGTAGCCGGCCAGGTCCGCCACGGCGGCGTGATGCGTGGCCGCCGGCCGGCCGCCGACGAGGCCGGCCGCCGCGAGGATGAGGGTGCCCGTGCAGACGCCCGCCGTCACCGACGCCCGCTCGGCCGCGGCGCGCAGCGGCCCAAGGAGCTCGCCACCGCGGACCTCCGCCCAGGCTCCAGTCTCGCCCCGGGCGATCCAGTTCCCACCCGGGACGACCAGGACGTCGCAGCCAGGCTCGAGGACGGCGTCCGGCCGGAACCGGAGCCCATAGCTCCCGACCACCTCGGCGACCGGCCTACGGGTAACGAGCCGACTGGTCAGCCGGCAGTCCATGCGCTCGGCGTTGCGGAAGACCTCCAGTGGGCCGACGACGTCCAGTTCGTCAACCCCGTCGAACACGACGATGTCGACGCGCAGCGGCTTGGAAGGCGCTGATGGCGCTGATGGCGTCGGCTGCGTTGCGGGCGGCATGTCTCCAGCGTCGTCGCCCGGCCGGGGGGTGACAGTCGGGATCGCGACGGTCTCCGGCGGAATTTCCGTTGTCCCGTGCCCTTATGTGTGCACGGGCGCGGCTGGCCGGCGGCGGCGCGGCCGGCTGTCAGGGCTGGTGCTGGCGGTGGTGGCTGGCGCTGGCGGCGGCGATGGTGGGAGCGAGGACGAGGAGGGCGTCCACGTCGAGTGGGTCTGGCGGCTTTGGCGACCGTCAGGGTGTCGGTGAGAATTGGTTGATGGCACTCGAACTGCGCCCGAACTGCGAGTACTGCGACAAGGACCTGCCGGCTGGCGCCCAGGACGCGATGATCTGCAGCTACGAGTGCACGTTCTGCGCGGACTGCGTCGGCAGGCTGTGCGACGTGTGCCCGAACTGCGGTGGCGGTTTCACGCCGCGCCCGATCCGGCCGGTCGGCGAGTGGCGCCCAGGCCTGTCGCTGGCCACACGTCCGGCGTCCACGACCAGGGTCCACCTGTCGTACTCCGCCGAGGAGATCGCGGCCCTGTCAGACCGGCTTGCGCACATCCGGCCGGCGCACCGCTAGCGCCGTCCCGGCACACTGTGCCGTCCTGGCACGTTGCGCGCCGTGTCGTCCCGGCACGTTGACCGTCGCCAACGTGTCGTCGTGGCCGTGGATTCGGCGATGTCACAACCGCCAGGACACGTTCGCGGTGATCACGGGTGATCATGGGTGGTCGACATTGGTGGGTGTGGCGTTGGCCGGGATTGGGATGTGCCGGTAGTTGGCGGGCGGCGGTGGTGGTGCGGGCGGCGAGGTCGGGTAATCATGGGCGTCTTTGGCACCCTTTTTGCGGCTTCGTCCGGGGGTCCGTGGCATGGTGGGGGGCGCAGATCATTGGCATGGCGGTCCGGCGGTCCGGTGGGCCGCGGTGGCGGAGGAGATGGTGGCGCAGCCGCTGCTGCCGTCCGACCCGGAGACGGTTGGCCGGTATCGGCTCGACGCGCGGCTTGGCGTCGGCGGGACGGGGCGGGTCTATCTCGCCAGGTCGGCGTCCGGGAAGCGTGTCGCGCTCAGGGTGATCAACCAGGCCCTGCTGGCGAGCGACGACGCCCGCTGGCGGCTGGCCGGCGAGGTCCGGGCGCTCTACCGGGTCACGGGCCCGCGTGCCGCCCGGCTCGACAACGCGGACCTGCACGGCGACCCGCCCTGGCTCGCGACTGAGTACGTCCCGGGGCGCACGCTGGGTGAGCACGTGCTGCGCGAGGGCCCACTGGACGCGCCGCTGACCGCCGCCCTCGGAGTCATGCTGGCGGACGCGCTGAGCGAGCTCCATGAAGCCGGATCGCTGCACCGCGACCTCAAGCCGCGCAACGTCATCCTCGGTCCGGACGGGCCGAAGGCCGTCGACGCCGGGCTCGCCGTGCTGGCCGAGCCGTTCGGGCCGGCCTACCGGGCGCCCGAGCAGGTGGCCGGCCGGGACGACACGACGGCGGCTGACGTCTACGCGCTGGGCGCGACGCTGGTGTACGCGGCCAGCGGGCACATCCTCTACCCGGACCGGGCCGCGTCCGCGCTGCTCGCGGCCATCGTCGACCCCTACAACCCGCCGAACCTGTCCGGCGTCCCGGAGGAGCTGGTCAAGGCCCTCGCGGCGATGATCGCCGTCGACCCGGACGCGCGACCGAGCGTCGACGACCTGCGTCGCCGCCTCGTCCGCCTCGCTGGCGGGCAGGAGGCCGTCGACGACCTGACGCTCAGGCTGGTCCAGGAAGGCTACGCCCACCCCGCCAACCCCGAGTCCGACGGCTCCGACCCTGACGACCTCGACTCTGATGGCCTCGGGCCCGACGGCGACGTCGACGCGGCCGGTGACGACGAGCCGGCGCCGTTCGACCCCGAGACGACGAGGGACATCGGCCCACCGGTCGATCCCCCGAGCCACCACTCGATTCCCCGGGCGACCACCTGATCCCACGGGCCACCACGTGATCTGTCGACCTACCCATGCCTTTACCGCCGGGCTCGGGGCGTGTCAGGGGCCGGGCTGGTTGGTGGGGCGGATGAGGATCTCGTTGACGGCGACGCGGCGCGGGCTGGTGACGATGTAGGCGATCGCGTCGGCGATGTCCTGGGCGTGCAGCATCTCGACGTCCGCGAACCGCTGTCGGGCGGTCTCGCGGATCTCCGGGCGGAGATGGTCGGTGAGCTCGGTCCCGACGGCGCCCGGCTCGACGACCGACACCCGCACGTGCCGTTCGGTGACCTCCTGGCGTAGTGCCTCGGTGAAGGCGTTCACGCCATGTTTGGTCAGGTTGTAGACCCCCGAGAACGCCGTGGCGCGGCGGCCCGCGACCGAGCTGATGTTGACCAGGTCGGCGACCCGCCGCGGCTCGCTCTCGGCCGCCTCGATCAGGTGCGGCAGCGCGGCGTGGGCGACGTAGAGCAGGCCCTGCACGTTCAGCCGGACCATCCGGTCCCACTCCTCGACGGGCGCGCCGACGGCGGGGCCGAGCAGCATCACGCCGGCGTTGTTGACCACCGTGTCGAGCCGGCCGAGCTCGGAGACGGTCCGTTCGACGGCGGCGATCGCCCGTGCCTGGTCGGTGATGTCGGTCACCAGCGCGAGCGCGCTGCCGCCGGCGTCGGCGATCTCGGCGGCGAGGGCGTCCAGCCGGTCCCCGCGGCGGGCCACGAGCGCCACGGCCGCGCCCTGGCGGGCGAGCTCGC
>NZ_JASNFO010000087.1:0-49028 GCF_032027725.1 Pseudofrankia coriaricola
GCTCGCGCGCCGCCGCCTCGCCGATGCCGCTGCTCGCGCCGGTCACGAGCGCCACCGTGCCGTCCAGCCGTTCCGCCATCGCCCGAACCTACGGGAAGGCGCGTAGCAGCGCCCGCAGGGCCTCGTCGAGGCTGGCGCGCTGGTCGGGGGAGAGCACCGCGTCCAACCGGTTGACGAGCTGGGCGTGTTCGGTGACCGCCGCGTCGATGACGGCGCGGCCCTTGTCGGTGAGCCGGACCCGGAAGCTGCGCCGGTCGGCGGGGTCCAGGGCCCGCTCGACCAGGCCCGCCGCCTCCAGCCGGTCCAGCCGGTTGGTCATGCCGGCGCGTGACATCATCAGCAGCGCCGACAACTGCGACGGGATGAGCGTGCACCGCGGTCCGGAACGGCGCAGCGCCGCGAGCACGTCGAACTCGCCGGCGTTCAGCCCGTGCCGGCGCATGACCTGCTCGGCCATCGCCGCGAGGTTCTTGGTCAGCCACTTCATCCGGGCGAAGCAGCCGAGGGCGCCGAGGGTGCCGAGGTCGAGGTCCGGGCGTTCCAGGCGCCAGGCTTCGATGAATTCGTCGACCTGGTCCGGTCCAACCTCTGGTGCGGCGCCTTCCGGGGCGATGCAGAAGTCCTCGGGCTCCGGCACGTCGTCCAGGGAGGCCATGTCGGTGCTGGCCATGGCGCTGGTGTCCGGGCCGTAGCCGGTGAGCGGGGCGTCGTCGGTGCGCGTGCCCGCGTCGGCGCCGTGGGTGCGGGCCTTCATGACGTGAGTGTAGTTGATCACGATAGTTTGATGCCAGCTCTGTTCGATGCCGTACTATCTGGAAGCGAACTACCGTCGGTCTGACCCACTGGCGGCCCGTAGCCGGGCGTTCGCTCCGACCACTGCCAACCACCGACGTCCACGGCGGCATTCCAGTCCCCTGCCGCGCGCCGAACGCCCGGCCACCCAGGCCGACGCGGGCGGCGTGTTCACGGGAGGGCCGCGCGACCGCGGACCTCGCTCGAGACGGCCCCACCCGGGCAGCCCCGCGTGCCGGAGACACCCCGGTCCGCAGGAGAAGACCTTCGCCCCCGGCCGAGAAGACGCGACGATGCTCTCCCTCGCGCCTCCGGAGCCCTCTCCAGAAGACACGGAGACACAGTGACCACAACCACCGACGTCACATCGTCGGGCGACGGCGGCGATCAGAGGACCGGCGCGCCGGTGATCCCGGCCCAGCCCGCCGCTGCGGCCGCGGCGGTCACCGCCGCCGCGGCGCCGGTCGCCGAGGCGTCCGCCCATGGGGCGGCCGGCGAGCCCGACCCACGCCGCTGGATCGCGCTCGCCGTCATCGCCGTCGCCCAGCTCATGGTCGTGCTCGACGGCTCGATCGTGACGCTCGCGCTCCCGCACGCGCAGGCCGCGCTGGACATCTCCACCGCCAACCGGCAGTGGGTCATGACCGCCTACACGCTCGCCTTCGGCGGCCTGCTGCTGCTCGGCGGGCGGATCGCCGACTTCGCCGGGCGCAAGCGGGCCTTCATCTGGGGCCTGTTCGGCTTCGCCGCCGCCTCCGCGCTCGGCGGGTTCGCCCCGAACGCGGCGATGCTGTTCGCCGCCCGCGCCCTGCAGGGCGCCTGCGCAGCGGTGCTCGCGCCGGCCGCGCTCTCGCTCATCACGGTGACGTTCACCGACGGCAAGGAGCGCGCCCGCGCGTTCGGCGTCTACGGCGGCATCTCCGGCGGCGGCGCCGCGATCGGCCTGATCGTCGGCGGCCTGCTCACCGAGTACACCTCCTGGCGCTGGTGCCTGTTCGTCAACGTCCCGATCGCGGTGGTCACGGCCGTCGCCGCGATCTCGGTCGTGCGCGAGAGCCGCGCCGAGGGCAAGCCGAGCTACGACATCCCGGGCGCGACGACGATCACCCTCGGCCTGGTCGCCCTGGTGTACGGGTTCACCAAGGCGGCCGACGACGGCTGGGGCTCGGCGGTGACCGTCTCCCTGCTGGTGGCGGCGGTCGTGCTGTGCGCGGCGTTCGTCGTGATCGAGCTGCGCACGGCGAAGCCGCTGCTGCCGATGCGGGTCGTGCTCGAGCGCAACCGCGGCGGCTCCTTCCTCGCGTCGCTGTTCTTCGGCGCGGCGCTGCTGGCGATGTTCCTGTTCATGACGTTCTACTTCCAGCAGACGCTCGGCTACAGCGCGCTGCGCAGCGGGTTCGCCTTCCTGCCGTTCAGCGGTGGGATCATCTTCGGGGCGGCCATCGCGAGCCAGCTGCTGCCGCGCGTCGGCCCGAAGTCGCCCATGGTCGTGGGCGGCGTGATGGCGGTGGTCGGCCTGCTGCTGCTCACCCAGGTCGGGCTGCACACCGGCTACGCCTCCCACGTCCTGCCGGCGGAGCTCCTGATCAGCCTCGGCATGGGCATGGCGTTCGTCCCGATGTCGAGCCTGTCGCTGATCGGCGTGGCGGACCACGACGCCGGCGTCGCGAGCGCCCTGGTCAACACGACCCAGCAGGTCGGTGGCTCGCTCGGCATCGCGCTGCTCAACACCGTCTACGCGACCGTCGTGACGAACTACCTGGGCAGCCACGGCATCGGCCCGGCCGCGCAGGCGCAGTCCCAGATCGAGGGCTACACCACGGCATTCCTCTGGAGCGCCGTGCTGATGGCGGCCGCGCTGGTCACCGTCGTGATCCTGGTCAAGGCGCGGAAGTCGGACGTGGCCGCCGCCGGCGCCCCCGTCCACGCGGGCTGAGCGGCTCCGCGGCGTAGCTGAACGGCCATGCGGCGAACGGCCAGCGGCTGGGGCAGTCAGACCAGCCGCTGGCCAAGCCGGCGGCGCAGGCGCATGTCCAGGAGCAGCACGTTGTAGGGGAAGAGGCGGGCGAACCGGGGCAGGCGGCGCTGGACGGCGCCTAGCCGGCGCAGCGTCCGGTCGAACCTGGCCTGGTCGGCCGCCGACCAGGCCAGCCCCATCTCCTCGCGGAACCTGGGCGGCAGGAAACCGGTCGTCACGAACACCACGAGGCGCCGCGGGCCCAGGCTGAACGGCCAGCGCATCCCACGGCCGGTCACCAGGCCGTGCAGGTAGGCGCGGACGGTCGGGTCCATCGCGACCCGGCCGAGCGCCTCCTCCCAGTACAGGTCGAACGCGACCCGGTCGGTGGGCCACATCGGCTGGCGCACCTGCAGGGTCGTGCCGAAGCGGGCGGCGTGCCGGTAGAACGCGTCCGCCGCCGGCGGCTCGATCGGGCCGTGCAGCCGGGTGTGGACGTCGACCGCGCCCTGGTACATGCACGCCGCGACCCAGAGCTGCAGTTCCGGCCACAGCGCGTTGTAGCGGACGGAGCTCGCCGAGGTGGAGCGGACCTGCCGGTGCGCCGCGTTGACCGCGTCCCGGTAGCGGGCCCGCTCCTCGTCGCTGCCGAGCATGGAGACGGCGACGTAGGTCAGCGTGGTGCGGAAGCGCTTCACCGGGTGGTGGGTCAGCCGGCCGCCGGCCACCCGGCTCTCCACCACGCCGTGGCCGACGGGCGCCCAGCTCAGCTGCATGACGACGTTCGCGACACCGGCGAGGAACGCACCGAGGCCGTCGAGGTACTCACGCACGTCGAAACCGGCCGGATCGGGACCGAGCACGCGGGGACGGGCCGCGTCGGCGTCGGCGTCGGCGTCGGCCGCGCCGGGACGGGCGGGGCCGGGGATGGCCGGGTCGAGGACAGCCGGGTCGAGGACCGCCGGGTCGAGGACGTCCACCGTGGGGCTCGCCGCGCCGACGGCCGTGGCGGCGGCGAGTGCGGCGGCGGACGCGGATGACACGTCGCCGGGCGGGATGACGGTGGCGGGCGCCGCCCTGGGGGCCGGGATGTCCCCCGCGGCAGCCGGGGCCCTCGTCACGTGGCGTCTCCTTTCGCCCTGCGCGCAGGCGGGCGCGTCGACCAGTTCTCGACGTCCATCACCGAGTCTCGACGTCCATCACCGAGGTTAGAGGAGGGACTGGGCGTCGATATCGCGCTCCGTGTCGCTGGCTTCACCCGTGCGGCGAGATTCGCGCGATCCGTGGTCGAGCTGTGACCCGATGCTCGTGGCCTCGCGGTCAAGGTGACGGGTATCACGTCGACGATGGTGGTGACCTCTCCGGTTCCGGTCTGTTCATTCCGGGTCCGCTCCGGCGCCGTCTGGGCGTGCGGCATGGCTGGCAGCGTTCTCGTCGCGATGGGAGATACCAGGCCGGACAGGCAGACCAGGGGTCGCGACGTCCGTGACGTGGCGAACGCCGGCGGAACCGGGGCCGACGGCGCGTGGCCTGTCACCGGCGACGCGCCGATCGGCTCCGGCAGCGCGCCAACGGTCACCGGCAGCGCGCCGACCGACAGCGCACCGACCCACAGCGTGCCGACCGACAGCGCGCCGACCGACAGCGCGCCGACCGACAGCGCGCCGACCCACAGCGCGCGGGGCGACGGCGCGCCGACCGGCGGGGCGCGGGGCGACGGGGCGAGCGCGCGTGGGCGCCGGGCGCGGCACCTCGGTGCGCTCGTGCTCGCCGGGGCGGTCGGCGCCCTGGGTGCCACCCTCGTCGTCATCACCGGCGGGCGCCTCGCGCTCGGCCCCGTGGTGCGCCCGCCGACGGCCTGGTTCGGGCTGCTCGACCCCGTCGCGACTGACAAGCCGTCGCTGCTGCCGGTGGTGCTGCTCCTTGGCGCGACCCTGCTCGTCGGCGCCTGGTGGTGGGCGTGCCGGCGCAGCCAGCGCGGCGAGTTGTCCCTGCGCGGCGTCGCGGCGCTGATCTGCTGCTGGTCGGCCGCGCCGCTGTTCGGCCCGCCGATCCTCAGCCTCGACGTCTACAGCTACGTGGCCCAGGGGGCGATGCTTTCCGCCGGGCTCGACCCCTATGCGGCGGGGCCCGCGCTGCTCGGCAGCCACCCGGCGGCGCTGGCCGCCGACCCGATCTGGCAGGACACCCCGTCGCCGTATGGCCCCGTCGGCCTGGGGCTCTTCCACGCGGTCACCGCGCTGACGGGTGGCCGGGTCGTCCGGTCGGTCATCCTGCTGCGGGTCGTGACCACCGTCGCGGTCGCGGCGCTGGCCTGGTGCCTGGTCCGCGCGGTGCCCGCGCACCGCCGCCCGTGGGCGCTCGCCGCCGGCGTCGGCGGGCCGGTCGTGCTGCTGGAACTGCTCGGCGCCGTCCACCTCGAGGCGGTGATGATGGCGCTGGCCGCGGCCGGGCTGCTGGCCGCGCTGCGCGGGCGGGTCGGGCTCGGCCTCGCCCTGCTCACCGCCGCCGCCCTGACCAAGTGGCCGGCCGCAATGATCATGGTCGTGCTGCTGGCCCGCCGCTGGGCCGATCTCGCGGTCGGCCCGGCCGCCGCGGCGGAGCCGGAGCCAGAGCCGGAATCGGCGCCGAACCCCGCGGATGGGCCATCGCCGGGTGCCCCCGTCAGGACACGGACGGCGACCGGGAGCCTGGCCGGGCGCGGGCTCGCCCTCGGCCGGCGGCTCGCCGCGGCGATCACCGCCTCGGCGCCGGTGCGCTGGGTCGGCGGCGGCGGTACGGACCGGCGCTGGGCCCTGCCCGGCCCGTCGACGAGGGGACCCGTGGCGCGGGTGCTCACGGCCATGATCCGTGACCTCGCCGTGATCGCCGCGACGGCGACCGTGCTGTCGCTGCTGCTCGTGCCCGACGGGCTGGGCTGGGTACGTGCCACGTCGACACCGTCGCACGGGCTGAGTCTCTACTCGCCCGTGTCTGCGCTCGCCAACCTGCTCGCCATCGTGACCGACACACCGGGCCCCGCGCTGCCGGGCAGCGACCTTCTCGGCCTCGCCCGCGCCGCCGGGATGGCCGGGGCCGCGCTGCTGATCGGCTGGCTGCTCATCACGGTTCGCCGCCGGGACGTCCCGGCCACCTGCGGCCTCGCGCTGCTCAGCCTCGCCCTGCTCGGGCCGGTGCTCTACCCGTGGTACCTCGTCTGGGGCATGGTCCCGCTGGTCATGGCCAGAGGCGTGCCGCGCCGCCGGGTGCTCATGGCTGTCGGCGCCGCCGGGGCGTTTCTGTCGGTGCCGCATCCCGAGGTGCTCTTCGTCGGCGAGCCGGAGGTGACGTCGTGGTTCGCGCGGGAAGGCCCGGTAGTCCTGATTGTCCTGCTGGTGTGCGCGGGCGTCGGGCTGATCGCCCGGCGCAGGCTGGTCAGCGGTACCCGCGCCGAGGTCTACCGGTCGATGTGATCGGGCGTCCCGGTAGCGTCTAGCCCGTGACGACGGCGTGACGGCGGCTGACGCGGCCGCGCCCGGCGCGACCCGGACGGCGGTGCTGCTGTCCGACGGCCGGGAGCTCATCTACTTCGACGACGAGCCGGGCCGCCGCCGCGGAGAGCCCGACAGGCGCGGCCTCGCGCCGGTGGCCCGGCCGCCGTCCCAGCTGCGCCACGACCGGCTGACCGACGAGTGGGTGGTCATCGCCGCGCACCGCCAGGGGCGGACCCATCTGCCGGCGGTCGCCGACTGCCCGCTGTGCCCCAGCGGGCCGGCCCGGGAGACCGAGGTCCCCGAGGACTACGACGTCGCCGTCTTCGAGAACCGTTTCCCCGCCCTCGGCGTGCCGGCGGTCGGCCTTCCGGCGGTGGGCCTGACCGGCCCCGGCGAGGGCGGCCCGTCCGCATCGGGGCAGGCCCGGCGGGGGGACCGGGCCGGACCGTTCGCCGGCCAGCCCGGTGACGGGCGCTGCGAGGTCGTCTGCTTCACCGCCGACCACGACGCCTCGTTCGCGGCGCTCACGCCACGCCGGGCCGCCACGGTGCTCGCGGCCTGGACCGACCGCACCGCGGTACTGGGCCGCCTGCCCGCCGTGGCGAGCGTGTTCGTCTTCGAGAACCGCGGCGAGGAGATCGGGGTGACGCTCGGCCACCCGCACGGCCAGATCTACGCCTACCCGTTCGTCCCGACGCCGCTGTCCGCGATGATCCGCGTCGCGCGTCGCCTCGGCCGCTGCCAGCACTGCGAGGCCGTCGCCGCCGAGGAGGCGGCCGGTGCCCGCCTCGTCGCCTCGACGGACGCCTGGGTCGCGTTCGTGCCATACGCCGCCCGCTGGCCGTTCGAGGTGTCGATCTACCCGCGCCGGCACGTGCCCGACCTGCCCGCGCTCGACGAGGACGAGCGGGCCGAGTTCCCGTCGCTCTACCTGGACGTCCTGCGCCGCTTCGACCGGGTGCTCGGCGTGAAGATGCCCTACATCGCCGCCTGGGAGCAGGCCCCCGTCCGGGCCGGCCGGCGCTGGGCGCACCTGCGCCTGCGCGTGTTCTCCAACCGGCGTGCCCCGGACAGACTCAAGTACCTCGCCGGCAGCGAGTCCGCGATGGGGGTCTACGTCAACGACATCGAGCCCGAGCACGCCGCGTCCCTGCTGCGCGCCGCCGCGTGCTGAGCCTAACCTCCCAGATCGGCTTCCGGACCTCCCAGATCGACTCCGCAAGCTCCGTCGATCCGGCAGGAACCCCGGATCCGGCAGGGACCCTGCTCTGCACCTGGTTCCGGGTCGGGGCGCGGCGGGGTGCCCACAGGTGGGGGTGTGGATCGTCCCGCCAACGTCGGGCGTTGCGTAGACATGACGGACGGCCAGGCCGCCGGGGGTGGTGGCGCCAGGAGTGCGGAGGTCGCGCTGGACAGTTCCGTCCCGCCCCGTCCCGGAGAGCCTGGCGAGCCGGCGGGCGGGCCACGCCGTTCCAGGATGCGTCGCGGCCGGCCCGCCGGACGGGGGCCGGTTACGGCGGTCGCCTTCGGGCCGGGGCGGGTCAACCTCGTCGGGGAGCACACCGACTACAACGACGGCCTGTGCCTGCCGTTCGCGATCGAGCTCGGTGTCACGGTACGGGCGCGGCCCTCGCTGGACGGCCTGATGCGGATGCACGCCGTCGACATCGGCTCGCACGACGTGTTCCCCGCCGTCGCGCCCCCGCGCGTCGAGGGCTGGCGCTCGTTCGCCCGCGGGGTGGTCGCCTTGCTTACCGAGGCCGGGTACTCCATCCGTCCCGCGCGCCTGACGATCACCGGCACACTGCCCCGGGGCGCGGGCCTGTCGTCGTCGGCGGCGCTCGAGGTCGCGCTGGCGCTCGCGCTGCTGGCGCACAGCGGGCACGGCGAGCCGGACCGTCGCCAGCTCGCCGGGCTGCTGTCCCGGGTGGAGAACGAGTGGGTCGGCGCGCGTACCGGCCTGCTGGACCAGACCGCCTCGCTGTTCGGCCGTCCCGGCCACGCGCTGTGTCTGGACGTCCGGGCCCTCGGCGCCATCCCCGCCCCCGGCCAGGCGCCCGGCGGCGTTCCCGCTCCCGGCCCGCTGCCCGCGCCGCCCGCGTCGGCCGCCCGGGCGAGCGGCGCGGACGGCGGGCGGGCGACTCCGGGTGCCGAGCCGGCGGCGACGGGCATCGAGCCGGTGCGTCTCGACCTGGGCCGGTGGCGGCTGGTGACGGTTGACTCCGGGGTCCGGCACGCCATCGCGGCGTCCGGCTACAACACCCGCCGGGCCGAGTGCGCCCGCGCCTGCGAGCTGCTCGGGATCGGTTCGCTGCGCGACGCCGACCAGGACGCGCCCGGCCGGCTGCCCGAGCCGCTGGGCCGCCGGGTGCGCCACGTGCTGGCGGAGAACGAGCGGGTCCGCCTCGCGGTGGCGGCGCTGCGGGCCGGCGACCTGCCCGAGCTCGGCCGGGTGCTCGACGCGTCGCACGCCAGCCTGCGCGACCTCTACGAGGTGTCGGTGCCCGAGGTGGAGGCGACGGCGGCGCGCCTGCGGGCCCTCGGCGCTGCCGGCGCGCGCATGGTCGGCGGCGGGTTCGGCGGGTCGGTCCTCGCGCTCTTCCCTCCGGGCAGGCGCCTACCAGCCGAGGCCATGCGCGTCGCCCCAGGTGGCCCCGGCCGCCTGCTGCCCCGCTGACGCCGGACGCCGTCGCCGGTCCCTGACCGCCGGCCCGCCGCGGGTGCTCGGCCCGCCGCGCCCGCTCGCCCCGCCGGTGCCGCTCGGACGGCTCGAACCGCTCGCGAGCTCACCGCCTCCGAACTCACCGTCACCGAGGTCGCGTGGCGCGCCCGCTCGTCCGGGCAGGTGCCCGCGAGGCATCTCGGGCGCCCGGCCGCGCCGGGGAACGCCCCGGCACGACGGTTGGCCGCCGACGCAACGACGAGAAAACGTCGACACTCCGGACGTGTCTCCACTGTAGGCATCCGTGTTGTGGCGCGGGCCGTGCCCGTTCGCGCGCAGCCATGGGCCGCGCCGCCGGCGGTCGCGGCCTGTGACGAATGTGCCGAGGCGGCGCGGGTCAGCGCGGCCGATGCAGGGGGACGCCCCTCAAGGCTGAAGATCCCGATTTGTCCAGTTCTAAGTGCCGGCGCACCGCGTCGGTTCCGTCGAAATGTCCGGATGCGTGAGAGGGCCTGTCTCTGACAGCGATTCCGGAACAGTTTGGCTCTGATGTTCAGAGTGACCACCCGATTATCACCGGTGGCCAATCCGGGCCGCCCAACGGGTGCGCGCCAATACCCAGTGTCCATCGGCGTGACAACGTGAACACATGTCACTCACTCGGCCGTGGCCGGGTGGCCGGTGGCGGCGCCAGCTGCATGCGGCCGGTGCGCGTGGTCTCCCTAGCATCGGGTGACGGCCGGCATATGGGCGACGCCCACGCGGCCGGCCGGCTCCATCGCGTGGCCGGCGGATGGCCGAGGAGTGGTCGCGGTGTGGGGGAAGCCTGCGAGGCACGGCGCGCCTTTGCCGCGCATTCAGCGCCGGCCCGCGCGGCCACCGCGCCCGCCGGCGAATCCTGAGCTTTTGTTGGACGGTTTCTTTGCCGCGCCGGCCCGGTCCCGCGCCGTCGGCGTGGCCGCGGCCGCCCGGGCTGCCGTGACGACGAGTTGGACGAGGAACTGATCGCGATGCCACGTGTACTCGAGCCCGCTCGCGGGCGGGCCGACACCTTCCCGGCTGGCACGTCCACCCCGGCCGGCACGTCCACGCGCCGCCAGCCCGTCCTCGGCGCGAACCGCACCGTGTTGCTGTCCGCGCTGCTGGTCGTCGCCGTCGCCGCGCTGTGCGCGGTCGCGACGGCCCCGTCGTCCGCGCGGGTCTCCGTCGGAGTCGCGGTGCTCGTGGGCCTGGCCGCCGCGGCCGTGATCGTGGTCCTCGCGATCCGCCAGGCGGACGGCACGGCGCGGCTCGTCGAGCGGTTGGCGGCCCTCGACGCCCTGACGGAGCGGCGGGCCGCCGGCCTTGCCCAGCTGGCTGACGACACCCTGCCGAAGATCGTCGCCCAGCTCCGCGACGGTGTCTCGGCCGAGGAGGCCATGGCGGGCGGGCCACCGCCGGCCGACCCCGCCGAGCAGCGAATCCTGCGCACCCTCGCCGAGGAGGTCGGCCGCGGCGAGCGCATGCGCGCCGCCGCGATGGCCGCCTGCGCGAACGCCGCCGGCCGGGTCCAGGCACTGGCCACCAGCATGCTCGCCGACCTGCGCGACATGGAGGACCGGCACAGCGAGGAGGTCCTCGGCGACCTGCTGCGCCTCGACCACAGCGTCTCCCAGGCCGGCCGGCTCGCCGACTCCATCGCGGTGCTCACCGGGGCCCGCTCCGGCCGGCGCTGGACCAAGCCGATCGTGATGGAGAGCATCCTGCGCGGCGCGCTCGGCCGGATCAGCGCCTACCAGCGGGTCCGGCTGCACTCGACCAGCACGGCCGCCGTCGCCGGCTACGCGGCCGAGGGCGTCATGCACGCGCTGGCCGAGCTGATGGACAACGCCACCAGCTTCTCCCCGCCGTCGGAGGAGGTGCACGTCTACGTCGAGGAGGTCCAGGCCGGCCTCGTCGTCACCGTCGAGGACGGCGGGCTCGTCATGGGCCCGGCGGCGCTGCGCCGGGCGGAACGGGCCGTCTCGGCCGAGGCGCTCGACCTGACCACGCTGTCCGGCACACGCCTCGGCCTGGCCGTCGTCGGCGTGCTCGCCCGCAAGTACGGGCTCACCGTCTCCTTCCGCCCCTCCTCCCGGGGCGGCACCGGCGTGATCGTCATCATCCCCCGCCAGCTCATCACCCAGCCGCGGCCGGACGGTGCGCCGCTGCCCGGGGCACATGTCACGGCGGCACCGGGCGTGCCGGCCGGCGGGCGCGGCGGCCGGCAGGCAGTGGCGGAGCGGCCCGGTGAGCCCGCGCCGGCGGCACCTCCGTCGCGGGACGCGGCGCACCCGGCGGGTACGCCCGAGCCGCTGCCCAAGCGGGGCCGGGGCGAGACGCTCGCGGGCGCCGCGCGGGCGGCGGCGCTCGCGACGTCCCCTGGCGGCCCGCCTGCGGGTCAGGACGGCCGCCCGGCCGCTCCCGCGGTGTCACCAGGCGAGCGGTTCGGCGCGTTCCAGCAATCGCGCGCGCGTGCCCGGTCCGGCGAGACCGGGCCGACCGGCAGCGCCGGCCAGCAGCCGGCGGGCGACACCGACGCCGCTGGTGCCGCTGACGCCATCAACGCCACCGACTCCCGTGAAGCGGCGCCATGACGTCCGGGAGACCGGCGGGCCGGGTCAGGCAAGGCCCATGGCCACCAGGCGGGCGCTGACGCGGCGCCCGGCTCGCCAGACGCCCACGCCCCGCCCGTCGCCAGCCAGGAGGCGAACCGGGCCTTCGAGTTCCCGGACCAGACAGCCAGATAGGAGGCAGGGGCCGACCGGCCGCGGGCAGCGGTCCCGCGGCGGCCCTTACACCCGATGATGAAGACCAACGAGCGCGACCTCGACTGGCTGCTCGAGAGCCTCCTCGAGCGCACCCCGGGTGCCCGGCACGCGCTGGTGCTGTCGCGGGACGGTCTGAGGATGTGCCGCACGTCCGGGCTCACCGTCGACCAGGCAGACCAGTTGGCGGCCATCGCGTCGGGCATCCAGAGCCTCGCGCACGGCGCGTCCGTCGAGTTCGGTGACGGCAACGGCGGGGTCCGTCAGTCCATGACCGAGTTCCACGGGGGCCTGCTGTTCATCGTCGAGGCCGGCGAGGGCGCCCACCTCGCCGTCATCGCCACCGAGGACGCGGACGCGGGCGTGATCGGCCACAACATGAACGAGCTGGTCGAGCAGATCGGCGAGTATCTCAGCGCGCCAGCGCGTGACCTGAGGGCCACGGCGGCTCCGGCGTGACCCGCGGCCACATCGACCGGGAGAACCCGGACCGGCTCTACACGATCACCGGTGGGCGCAGCCGCGCCGACGCCGACGTCTTCGACCTGGTCACGCTCGTCGTCGCGGAGTGCGACCCCAGCCCGGGGATGCAGTCGGAGCACGTCGGGATCCTGCGGTTCTGCCGCTCCGCGCGCGCCGTCGTGGAGATCGCCGCCCACCTGCGCCTGCCGATCAGCGTCACCCGGATCCTGCTGTGCGACCTGCTGGACGCCGGCCGCATCGTCGTCCGCCAGCCGGCCAGGTCCGCGCCGCGCCGCTCGGCGGTCGAACTCCCTTACGCCCACCCAGAGCTGCTGAGAGAGGTGCTCGTTGGACTCCGCCGGCTCTAGGATCGCCGCGCCGCCGCTGGCCGGGCTGGCCCGCCTCTCGGGGCGCGTCGACCCTGGCATGCCGCAGATGCTCGCCCCGCTGCGCGACACCGTCCGCGAAGGCATGAAGATCGTCGTCGTCGGTGGGTTCGGCGTCGGCAAGACCACGATGGTGCGCGCGGTCAGCGAGATCCGCCCGCTGTCCACCGAGGAGGTCATGACCGAGGCGGGGGTCGGCATCGACGACACCGCCGGGCTGCGCGGGAAGAGCACGACGACGGTCGCCTTCGACTTCGGCCGGATCAGCCTCGACGACCACCTGGTGCTCTACCTGTTCGGCGCGCCCGGCCAGGAGCGGTTCTGGTTCCTGTGGGACCGGCTGTTCGCCGGCACGCTCGGCGCCGTCGTGCTGGTCGACACCCGCCGGGTCCAGGACTCCTGGTACGCGATCGACCGGCTGGAGCACCAGAAGGTGCCGTTCGTCGTCGCCCGCAACAACTTCGGCCCGCCGACGCACTCGCTCGACGAGGTGCGCGACGCGCTGTCGCTCAGTCCCGAGGTGCCGCTACTCGACTGCGACGCCCGCGCCCGCGAGTCGAGCAAGACGGTGCTGATCGAGCTGGTCAACCACGTGCTGACGCTGTCCACCGCCGCCTACGGCGCGATGGCGGGGCACCCCCAGTGAATCGAGGTCGCCCGGCGAGAGCGGCCGTCATCACCACTGCTACGACCCAGACTGGAGACCGCGATGACCGAGGCGAACGTCGCCCTTGAGACTGCGGGCTCAGCTGCGTCGCCGAACCGTTACCCGGCGCACGTCGGCGCGGCCCGGCTCTACGGCGACGAGTTCCACCGCGACCCGGCGGCGGTGTACGACCAGCTGCGGGCGCGCCACGGCGCGGTGGCCCCCGTGCTGATGGACGGTGACATCCCGGCGTGGATCGTGCTCGGCTACCGGGAGTTCGCCTACGTCCTGGAGAACCCCGAGCTGTACACCCGGGACTCGACGCTGTGGAACGCCTGGGACCTCGTCCCGTCGGACTGGCCGGCGCTGCCGATCGTCGTCGGCCGCGACACCGCGGTGTGGCTCGGCGGCCTCGCGCACGAGCGCCGGTCCACCGTGCTGCACGACGGGCTGACCGTGGACCCCTTCGAGCTGCGGGCCCGGTGCGAGCGGATCGCCGACGAGCTGATCGACACGTTTGCCCCGACGGGCGAGGCCGACCTGATCAGCCAGTACGCGGAGCTCCTGCCGGTGCACGCCTTGGGCGCGGTGCTCGGGATCCCGCCAGCCGACTGCCGCGTGTTCACCCGGGACGTCATCACCGTGGTGAACGGCGCCCCCGACGCCCAGGAGGCCTTCGTCCGGTGGCGCGCCGGCCTGCAGCGGCAGGTGGTGGCACGCCGGGAGAACCTGGGGTTCGACGTGCTCTCGCGCCTGTTGACGCACCCGGCGTCCCTGACCGACGGCGAGCTTCTCGAGGAAATGGTGACCGTGTTCTCGCTCGCGCACGAGATGGTCTCGTCGTGGATCGGGAACTCGCTGCGGCTCATGCTCGGCGACCCGAGGTTCGCGGCCACGATGTTCGGCGGGCGGCGCAGCGTCGGCGACGCGATGGCGCAGGTGCTGTGGGAGGACACGCCCGCGCAGAGCCTGACCGGCCGCTGGCTGTCCCGGCCGAGCCAGCTCGGGAGCTACCAGATGGCGGCCGGTGACATGGTGATCCCCAGCGTCACGGCCGCCAACGCCGACCCAAGGGTCCGCCCGAGATCGGGGATCGTCGAGACCGCCGGCAACCAGGCCCACCTGTCCTACGGTCACGGCGAGCACCGCTGCCCGCTGCCAGCCCAGGAGATCGGCGAGGTCATCGCCGAGACAGCCGTCCGGGTGCTGCTGGATCGGCTGCCCGACGTGACCCTGGCGGTCCCCCTCGAAGACCTGGTGTGGCGGCCGACGATCTGGATCCGCGGCCTCACGGCCCTTCCGGTGGTCTTCGGGCTGGCCTGACCGCCGCCGCTGACAGCGTGCTGGCGGGCCACCGGGGTGATCCCGGGGCCGCCCGCCGGCCGTGGCCACCGACCGGGCGCTGTGGCGTCGGGCGCGTCCCGACGTCCGTCGGCCCCGCCCGACGGACATCACCCGTTTGTGACACCCGCGAGGTGGCGCGCCCACAGGCCCGTCCGCGCCACCGTGACGTCCGCGCACGGCCGTCCGCCCGCCCAGAGGCGGCTGGTGAACTCGGTTGATGACAGGTTGTGGATGGTGGGGGAGACCCGATGACTGATCTGACCACCGCCCCGGACCGGGCGGCCGCCTTGGCCAGCCGCTACCCGGCGCACGTGGGCGCGGCCCGGCTCTACGGCGAGGAGTTCCACCGGGACGCGGCCGGGCTCTACCGGGCGCTGCGGGCGCGGCACGGCGCCGTGGCCCCGGCCCTTCTGGAGGCCGACCTCCCGGTCTGGCTCGTGCTCAGCTACCGGGAGATGCACTACGTGCTCACCCGCCCGGAGCTGTTCGACCGGCAGACGCCGTGGAACGCGCTCGACCTCGTCCCGGCGGACTGGCCGCAGCGGTGGGTCCTCGGCACCGAGTCGGTCATGCGGTCGAGCGGCCGGGAGCACGAGCACCGCTCGACCGTGCTCCACGACGCGCTGGCCGCCGTCGACCAGCTCGAGCTTCGGTCGCGCTGCGAGCGGATCGCCGACGCGCTGATCGACGAGTTCGCCGCCGACGGCCGGGCGGAGCTGATGAGCCAGTTCGCCCTGCAGATACCCGTGCGCGTGGTGTCCTGGATGCTGGGCATCCCGCTGGCGGAGGCGCCGGCCGTGGTGCGAGACCTCATCGTCCTGATGGACTACACGGCCGAGGCGCCGGCCGCCTACGGGCGGCTGCTCGCCCGTATGCGCGACCTGATCCGGCAGCGGCGCGAGCGGCCCACGTTCGACGTCACCTCCCGGATGGTCCACCACCCGCTGGCGGCATCGGACGACCTGCTGGTCGAGGACGTGCAGTACGTGGTCAGCGGCGGGCAGCAGCCGACGGCGTACTGGATCGGCAACACGCTGCGGCTGCTGCTCACCGACACCCGGTTCGCCACGACGCTCGTCGGCGGGCGGCGCAGCGTCGGCCAGGCGATGGGCGAGGTCCTCTGGGAGGAGCCGCCGCTGGCGAACCTGAGCGCGTACTGGGCCGCCCGTGCCTGCCAGCTGGGCAACCACCAGATCCGGGCCGGCGACATGCTGGTCCTCGGCATCGCGGCCGCGCACGCCGACCCGCACATCCGCCCGGACCAGACCGCCGGCGTCGGCGGCAACCAGGCGCACCTGGCGTTCGGCCACGGCCCGCACCGCTGCCCGTTCCCGGCACAGGAACTGTCCGAGGTCATCGCCGAGACCGCCCTCGAGGTGCTGCTCGACCGGCTCCCCGACCTGAGCCTGTCCGTGCCCGCCGACGAGCTGCGCTGGGAGGAGTCGATCTGGTTCCGGGGCCTGACGAGCCTGCCCGTCGTCTTCACCCCGGCCTGACCGGCGTCGCGGAGCCACGCGCCCCGTCCCAGCGGAGCCGGCGCGGCGGCGCGGGCTTCCCGTGAGCTTCACCGCCTCCTGAGGGGCGCGGCGCCGCTCGCCACTACGACCGCTACTACTGCGCGGCGGCGGGCTTCGGCTTGGGGCCTGTCGAGCGCATGTTGACGAGGCGGCCGAGCAGGTCGAACCAGAACGGCGCCCCGGCGGTCAGGGCCGCGACGGTGACCAGCCATCCGAGCGCCTTCAGCGCCCAGTCCCCGACGCCGTCGGGGACCGCCCTGGGGTCGGTGGCCGCGCCGGCGCGGGTCCAGCCGAACGGGAGCTGCAACGCGCCGATGTCGCGCACCGCCGACACCTTCGTCTCGTCGGGGCGCTCCCCGGCCGAACCGTCCGCGTCGGCGGGAGTGGAGGTCTGCGCGCGGGTCTCGGCGGACGCGACGGCGACCGCGCGCAGCGCGCTGTCCTGCCAGAGCGCCCGCGTCAGGCCGATCGCGTCCAGGTTGAACGCGACGGTCAGGACGACGGCGTAGACGAGCAGGAACTTGCCGACCCGGCGTTTGTACCAGCCGGAGAGCCGGTCCATCGCGGCGTCGTACCACTGGGCAAGCTCCGCGACCAGCTTGTCCCGGTCGGCGCCCACGCGGGCCGCGGCCGCGGTCAGCGCGGTCTTGAGCGGCGACTCCGGCAACAGGGCGATCTCCGCTCCCAGCGGCAGTATCGCCGTGTCCGGCGACTGGGCGAGGAGCGCCACGATCGCGGTGGTGACCGCGCGGCCGGACTCGCAGCTGGCGGGCATCGCCGTGTGCAGCGCCTGGGCGGTCGCCGGGGTCAGGCCGTCGTAGGCGGCGCGGTAGGCGGCGGCGTACGCCGCACGCTGCTCGTCGGTGACGTCGGTCGGGAAGACCCCGGCGAGCTCGGCTGGGCTGGCGCGGTGCAGCAGGGCCCGCGCCGGCGGCTCGACCATCTCGAGCACGGCGCGCGCGAACGCCGTCGACGAGACATAGGTCGGCAGCCGCAGGTCGCGGGCCCGCCGGACGGCGCCCAGCCAGCCGCGGGCCGGCGGCACCGCGGCGACGGCGGGGACACCGGAGCCCCCGCCGGTCCGCATGGCCCGCAGCGGCCCGTCCATCAGCTCGGCGGTGATGTCCCGCGGCGGCGCGGCGCCGTCCTGGGAGGGCGCCGCGGGATGGGCGGCCTCCGAGGCGAGGCGGCGCAGCTCGGCCTCCAGCTGGCGTCCCCGATAGTTGAAAAAGCCGAGCACGGCCTCGTTCACCCGTGAGACGGCGACACTGAAGACGGCGAACACCAGGGCAAGCCCGATGAGCACCTGCAGAACGGCGGAGTCCGGCATGACACACCTCGTTCGCATACGCCGCAAGGAAGAGCGGCCTGCGCATTTCTACCGGAACCGCCACCCGCGCCGATCAGGTGGCGGGCGTTCACCCGCGGGCGCCCCGCCGCGGCGGGGTAGGCAGGAGAGATGACGGGGGAGGAGCCGAGCCCGCTGGACGCCTATCGCGCCCGGCGCGACCAGGCGCGCACCCCCGAGCCGGTGCCCGCCGCGCACCCGGAGAACGCGTCCGGACCGGCGGCGACGCCGGGGGAAACACCGGAGAAGGCGCCGGGTGATACGCCGGGTGAGACGCCGGGCGGCGGGGACCGCGAAAGCGGGGTGGTCGACCACACCGGTGACGACCAGGCGGGGCGGGGCGACACCTTCGTCATCCAGGAGCACCACGCGCGGGCGCTGCACTGGGATGTCCGGCTGGAACGCGACGGGGTGCTCGTCTCCTGGGCGGTGCCGAAGGGGCTGCCGGTGGACCCGCATACCAACCACCTGGCGAAACAGACCGAGGACCACCCGCTCGAGTACGCGGGCTTCGCGGGCGACATTCCGCGCGGTGAGTACGGCGGTGGGTCCGTGAAACTCTGGGATCGCGGCACCTACGAGCTGGAGAGCTGGACCGCGGACAAGGTGAAGGTCGTGCTGCACGGCGAGCGGGTGCGCGGCCGTTACGTCTTCTTCCGCGCGGGTGGCCGGCCGGGGCGGGAGACCGGTGCGACCGGCGCGGCGGGCCGGCGCCGCGGCGCGCCGTACGGGCCGGACGACTGGATGGTGCACCGGATGGACCCGCCCCAGGACCCGACCCGCGAGCCGATGCCGGCGGCGCTGGAGCCGATGTACGCCGTCGCCGGTCCGCTGCCGTCGGGGCCCGAGTGGGTGTACGAGGTCAAGTGGGACGGGATGCGGGTGCTCGCGTTCATCGAGGGCGGCCGGGTGCGCGCCCGCAGCCGGGCGGGGCGCGACGTGACGGCCGCGTTCCCTGAGCTGAGGCCGGTCGGCGCCGCGCTCGGAGCGACGCAGGCTGTGCTCGACGGCGAGATCGTCGCCTTCGGCCCCGATGGCCGGCCCGACTTCTCCCTGCTGGCGCACCGGATCCACGTCGCCGACGCGGGCGCTGCCCGCCGGCTGGCCCGCCAGATCCCGGTGAGTTACCTCGTCTTCGACCTGCTCTTCCTCGAGGGGCACGCCACGACCGGCCTGTCGTTCGACGAGCGGCGCGACCTGCTCGCCCAGTTCCCGGGGCTGACGCTGTCGGACACGCTGCCGGGCGACGGGCCGGAGGTGCTGCGCGCGAGCGCCGCCGCGGGCCTGGAGGGCGTCATCGCGAAGCGCCGCTCGTCGGTCTACCAGCCCGGCCGGCGTGCCGCCGACTGGGTGAAGACGAAGAACATCCGCACCCAGACCGTGGTGATCGGCGGCTGGGAACCGGGTGCCGGCCGGCGGGAGGGCCGCATCGGCTCGCTGCTTGTCGGCATCGCGGACCCCGGCGTCGCGGACCCCGGCGGGCCGCGTCTCGGTGGGGCGCGTCTCGGTGGAGCGGAGGGTGGCGAGACCGGTGGCGACGTCGGCGGCGGGATCGCGTTCCGGTACGCCGGGCACGTCGGGACGGGCTTCTCCGATGCCACCCTCGACCTGCTCGCCAGCCTGCTGGAGCCGCTGCGGCAGGACACCCCGCCGTTCCCGGACGTGCCGGCCCAGCGTGCCCGCAAGGCCGTCTGGGTGCGCCCCGAACTGGTCGCCGAGGTCGAGTACGCCCACTGGACCCCCGACGCCCGGATGCGCCACCCGTCCTTCAAGGGCCTGCGCGATGACCTGACTCCCGCCGACACCGCCCGGGATCCTTCCCCGATCGGCGAAGCCGGACCGATGGCGTGACCCGGGGTCGATGGCGGTGCCCATACCGATGTATGGCCAGGCCGGGCCTCTGACCGCGTTCCTGGCCTAGCGCGGCGAGGCTGGCACGGATGTCGGCAGGTGACGCGTCACCGGCATGTCCACGTGCTCGGGGCGCAGGCCGACGCCGACCAGGCGGCCGGCGAGGCCCCGCAGGGCGGGCTGGCGGTCAAGCAGCCGGACGGACAGGGGTGCCCGCACCGGCGTGTCGGCCGCGAGCGCCGGGCCGATCAGGCCGCGGCCGAGCCCGCGCTGCAGCAGCTGGGTGCCGGCGGTCGGGAACCACCGGCGGCGCTGGAACGCGCGGAGCACCCTCGTCACCTCGGCCGTCCCGGCACCGGAACGCAGCGGGCCGGCGAGCATCCGCGCCGCGGCGACCGCGTCCTGTACCGCCAGGTTGATCCCGACCCCGCCGACCGGCGACATCGCGTGCGCCGCGTCGCCGATGAGCAGCACGCCGGGGGCGTGCCAGCGGCGCAGCCGGTCGACCCGCACGGGCAGGAAGGCGATGTCGTCGACGTCGGCGAGCGCGCCGACCCGGCCCGCGAGCCAGGGCGCGAGCGCGGCGATACCGGCGCGCAGCGCGCCCATCCCGGCCGCGAGCGTCTCCTCCCTGCCGTCCTTCGGAATGAGGTATGCCGTCTGCCAGTAGTGGCCGCGGTCGAGGAGCACCAGCAGCCGGCCGGCACCGACCTGCGCCGCGATCCCTTCCGGGTCGTCGGGCCAGCGCGGCAGCCGGAACCACAGCACGTCCATGGGCGCGCCGAACTCCTGGCGGGTGAGCGCGCGCCCGGCGGCGCCCAGAGCCGCGCACACCGTCGAATGCCGCCCGTCCGCCCCGATGACCAGCCGGGCGCGGATCTCGACCCGGCGGGGTGCGGCCCCCGGCATGCCCGACGGCGCGGCGGGAGCGGCCGCCACGACCCCGCGGGCCGGGCCGCCCGGCGTGTCGAAGACCAGGCCGGTGGCCTCGTGGTTCCGCAGCAGCAGGAAGGTCGGATACTCCGCGGCCGCCGCGGCGAGCATCTCCAGCAGGTCCCACTGCGGCAGGAAGAGCACGTACGGGTGCGCGATGCGCAGCCGGGAGAAGTCGGCGACCCGGAAGGTGCCGTCGGCGAAGGTCGCGGTTAGCGCGTGTACATGCCGGCCCGGCAGGGCGTCGACCCGGTCGCCCAGCCCCAGCTCGTCGAGCACGTCCAGGGTGGACGGGTGGACCGTGTCGCCGCGGAAGTCGCGCAGGAAGTCGGCATGCTTCTCCAGCACCGTCACCCGCACTCCCGCGCGGGCGAGCAGCAGCCCGACCAGCAGCCCGGCGGGCCCGGCGCCGACGACGCAGACATCGCAGGAGCCGGGGTTGTCGGCGCCTCGGCGGGTGAAGCCGTCGGCGCTCACCGGGCGGCCCTCGTCCCGTGCGACCGGGTGTGGGCCGACCGGGTGCCACCACGGCGCCGACATGCGGGCCGGAAGTGCGGCGGCTCCGGCGGCGTAGGGTCGGGTGGCAGGTGGGGGCCCGGCTCGGGGTGCGGGCCCGGCTCGGCCGGCGTCGGCTCGGTCACGTTGAACAGCGGTGCGTCGAGATCCTGGTCGGCGTCCTGGCGGGCGCGCGATGCCGCCGGCGAGGTCAGCCAGTCCGCGAGCCACCACGACGGGCGCGACGCGGGGCTCCGCCGCGGTCGCGTGGCCTTCTGCCGGGCGCGGCTTCTCGACTCCCGCTCGGCCGTCGGCGGGGTGAACGAGTCGCTCATGATTCCCCTGTACCCGCGTTGGCCCAGGCGTACCGGGTGACGGCGTTCCGAGGGCCCTGGCCAGGCGGGCGCACTGACGGATGCCGGACATCGGTGTGGACGTCGCGACCGGTGGCCAGAATACTGACGGCCGCGTCGGTACTGACGCCGCGTCGAGACTGACCGGAGCGTCGGGCTGACGGGAGCGCCGGGGAACGCCGGCGATGGGAACGCCGAGGAGAGGAGGACGCGATGCGCCTCGTGCTGAACCTGATCTGGCTGGTGCTCTGCGGGCTGTGGATGGCGATCGGCTACACGGTCGCCGCGTTGGTCTGCTTCATCCTGATCATCACGATCCCGTTCGGGATCGCGTCGTTGCGGATCGCGAACTACGCGCTCTGGCCGTTCGGCCGGACGGTGGTCGACGACCCGGAGGCCGGCGCGCCGTCGCTCGTCGGCAACGTGCTGTGGGTGGTCTTCGCCGGGTGGTGGCTGGCGCTCGGCCATCTCGTCACCGGGTTCCTGCTGTGCCTGACGATCATCGGCATCCCGCTGGGCCTGGCCAACTTCAAGCTGATCCCGGTGTCGCTCCTCCCGCTCGGCAAGGAGATCGTCCCCGCTCCCTGACACGGCTCGCCGGGGAGAGCGGCTGACGGAGGTTGGCTGGCTGGAGCGGCCCGGCGTCAGCCGAGGCGGAGCACGGGGCTGGCGGAGACGAGCTGCTCCCAGTCGCTCTGCGTGACGGGGCGGGTGGCGAGCGGGCGCTCGCCACCCGGGCGCAGGCCGTCGACGAGCAGGTCCAGGTAGCGGCGCCAGATCACCGGGGCGGCGTGCTGGGTCGCGTCGATCAGGCCGGTGACCGACCAGACGACCACGCCGACGTCGTACGGGCCGACGTCGGCGCGGACCCGGCCGGAGGCCCTCGCGTCGGCGAGGATCAGTTCGAGGGTGCGCACGTACTCGTCGCGCAGCGGCCGGGCGACGGCCGTGTCCCACAGCCGGCCCGAGCGGACACCGTCGGTGGCGTGCTGCTCGGCCATCGCCCGGATGAACATCTCGAGGCGCTCGGCCGGCTCCGGGTGGGCATAGGCGGCCTGGGCGGTCGTCAGCAGCTGCTCGAAGAACGGGCGGGCCAGCTCGTCGAGCAGCGCGTTCTTCGTCGGGAAGCGCCGGTAGACGGTGCCGATCCCGACGCCGGCGCGGCTCGCGACCTCCTCGACGGTGAACGCGCCGCCGTGCTCCCGGTAGAGCTCCAGCGCGGCGGCCAGCACCCGCTCCCGGTTGCGCGCCGCGTCGCAGCGCAGCCGCTCGGCGCGCGCCGGCGTCCGCGCCGGTGCGACGGACGCCGGGACCGGCCCCGCCGAAGCCGGCGCGGCCGAGACCGACGCCGCCGAGGCCACGGAGGTCATGTCACCAGCCTAGGCCAGAGAACCTGATCAGCTCGCCGCCGGAGCGGCCACGGCCTCGCCGGCCGCCGCGGCGGCCGGCGCCGACGAAGCCGTCTCGCCGGTCCGACCCGACCTGGCCCGCAGGGTCGGGACCAGCGCGCCGGCCAGCGCCGCGGCCAGCGTCGCCACGCCCAGCAGCACCAGGCTGGTGACGTAGCTGGACTCCTTCGGGTATCCGCTCGGCAGGGCGCCGGAGGCGAGCACGCTCGCGACGATCCCGCTGCCGATCGACCCGCCGATGGTGCGGATGTTGGCGTTCATGCCGGTGGCGGCGCCGGTCGTCTCGATCGGCACGGACTGGATGATCAGGTTGGCCATCGAGGAGAACGCCAGGCCGATGCCGATGCCCTGCACGCCCGACATCACGATGAAGTCCCACGGCGAGCCGTGGTCGACGACCAGCAGGGCACAGGCCGCCGCCGCCACCACGGAGCCGACCACCAGCGGCAGTTTCGAGCCGAACCGTTCGGTGATCCGGCCGATCAGGACGCCGACGACGAGCATCGCGACGGTGCCCGGCAGCATGTACAGGCCCGAGAGCGTCACCGACGCGCCGAGGCCGTAGCCGACGCTCTTCGGTGTCTGCATCATCGGCGGCACGACGATGAACGTCGCGTACATCCCGATGCCGAGCAGCAGCGCGGCGGCGTTCGTCCACCACACCGCCGGGATCCGCATCACCTGCAGGTCGATCAGCGGCACCGCCGAGCGGCTCTCCACCAGCACCCACACGGCGAACAGCGCGACCGCGGCGACGAACAGACCGATCGTGCCGGCCGAGGCCCAGCCCCAGGTGGAGCCCTTGGACAGGCCGAGCAGCAGCGCCACCAGCCACGCGGCGAGCGCGCCCGCCGCCGGCAGGTTCACCGAGCCGGTCGCCCGCACTGGCGACTCGGGGATGAAGAAGATCGTCGCGACCAGCGAGAGCCCGGACACCATCAGCGGGAACCAGAACAGCCAGTGCCACCCCAGCGACTCGACGATCGGTCCGGCGAGCACGACGCCCAGGCCGCTGCCGATGCCGAGCATGCCGGACATCAGGCCGATCGCGGCGGGGACCTTGGCAGCCGGGAACTCGTCGCGGATGATGCCGAACGACAGCGGGAAGATCGCGCCGGCCATTCCCTGGATGACCCGGGCGAGGATGAGCAGACCGATCGAGTCGCTCAGCCCCGAGATCAGCGAGCCGACGCTGAGCGCGGCGAAGACGACCATCAGCATCAGCCGCTTGCCGAACAGGTCGCCGATGCGGCCCAGGATCGGCGTGGCGATCGACGCGGAGAGCAGGAACGCGGTCAGCAGCCACGAGACCGTCACCTGCGAGGTGTGCAGGTCGTGCTGGATCACGGGCAGCGCCGGCAGGACCAGCGACTGCAGCACCGTGTACGCGGATGCGCCGAGCGCGAGCGTGACGAAGATCACCGTCGTGTTGCCCCGCCCCGGCGTGTGCGGATTCGGGTGCGCACCGATGGCCGGGCGGTCGCCGGTGGCGGCGCCGGGGCTTGATGACGCGGCGCTGCCGGGTTCGGCGGACATGGGGCTCCGTTCGCGGGCGGACGAGAAGGGGGCGACAAACGGAATCGCGCTCCGGATAATACGACAACCGGAATCGTCTTCCGCTTCCGTCGCCCACGTTCCTTCCGTCACCCGCGACCGGGCATGGTGACCGGGCCGGCCAGCCATGCTCGGTCAGGCATGCCCGGCGGCCGTGCCCGGTCGGTCGGGCAGCCCGTCAGCCGGCGCCGGTCGCGACCGGGCGATCCGAGTCGGACGACCAGTCCGACCACGACCCGGGATAGAGCACGGCGTCGATGCCGGCCACGGCGAGCGCCGCGATCTCATGGGCGGCCGTGACGCCGGAGCCGCAGTAGACGCCGACCACCCCGTTGCCCTCGCCCGCGCCGAGGGCGCCGAACCGCGCGCGCAGCTCGTCCGGCGGCAGGAACCGGCCGTTCTCGTCGAGGTTGGCCGCGGTCGGCGCGCAGCGGGCCCCCGGGATGTGGCCGGCGCGCGGGTCGACGGGTTCATGCTCGCCGCGGTAGCGCTCGCCGGCGCGGGCGTCGAGCAGGATCCCCTCGACGGTGATCCGCGCCGCCCCGGCGGCGTCCACGGTCGGCAGCGCGCCGCCCCGCAGCAGCACGTCACCCGGCGCCGGGGTGACCTCTCCGTCCTCCAGCGGCAGGTCGGCCGCGCGCCAGGCGGCGAGCGCGCCGTCGAGGATGCGCACGTCGCCGACACCGGCCCAGCGCAGCAGCCACCAGGCCCGGGCGGCCGACTGGCCGCCGTTGTCGTCGTAGACGACGACCCGCCGCCCCGCGGTCAGGCCCCAGCGGCGGGCGGCGGCGGTCAACGCCGCCGCGTCGGGCAGCGGGTGACGCCCCCCGGGAACGGCCGCCGGCGCGGCGAGCTCGGTCTCCAGGTCGACGTAGACGGCGCCCGGCAGGTGGCCCGCGCGGTGGTGCTCACGCCCGCGCGCGTCGCCGAGCGCCCAGCGGACGTCGAGCAGCAGCGGCGGGTCGGCGGCGAGCAGTTCGTCGTGCAGCGGCTTGGGGTCGACCAGGACGGCCGCGGGAGCCGGGACGCCTTCAGCCGCGCCGCCGCCGCCCGCCGACGAGGCGGCGGACGAGGCGGCGGAGAAAGGGAGCGGCCGGCCGGCGGCGGTGAGCACGGCCGCCAGCTCCGCCTCGCCGAACGACGACGGGGCCGCGCCGCGGCGGGCCGCGGCGGCGATCCAGCGGGCGAGCGCCGCGTTCACCGGTGCCTCGATCCCGTTCAGGCGGGCGAGCAGCACGATCTCGCCGTTGAGGTAGTCGGACTCGACGGAGGCACCCCGCGCGAGGCTCTGCCAGGTGGAACTGCCGGAGCGTTCGTAACCGGAGATCTCCTTGATCGACCAGCCGGTCAGGTCCAGGCCAGGAGCCGTGATCGGCTCGGCGGGCTCGATGCCGGCCGCGGCGAACGCGGCCCGCGCCTCGTCGACGACGGCGGCGACGGCCGCGTCGCGCAACGGGCCGGGGCCGACGGCCGCGTCGAGGTTGTAGGCGAGGTTGCTGAGCAGCTTGCCGGCCTTGTAACGGCCGATGTCGTCGACGACGGTGGTGGCGAACCCGGCGCGCCGCAGGTCGGCCGCCACCTGCTCCGCCGCCCGGTCACCCGCGAGCGTCGAGGCGGGACCGCCGCCGCGCGGCGCGCGCCCGATGACGAACCCGCCGACCTGCGGCGTGCCGGGGGAGACGACCTCCCCTGGGCGCAGATGGATCGCCGGGATGATGACCACCGTGTCGATCACGGTGGTGAACCGGCGCAGGGCGCTGCGGACACTGTCGATGCCGTTCTGCGGCAGGACGACAGGCAGCACCTCGGCGGCCACCGCGGCCTCACCGGGAGCCGCGCCGGGGCCCGGCTCTGCCCCGTCGACTGGCTGCCAGGCCCAGGTGGCCAGCAGCGCCTCCGCGTCCTGCGACTTGGTCGCGAGCACCAGCACGTCGCCGGCGCGCAGCCGGACCTCGTCCGGGCCGGCCGCGACGTCGAACGCCACCCGCCGTTCCCCGTCCGGCCGCAGGTAGCGCAGCCCGTGCTCACGCAGCGCGGTCAGGTTCGCGCCGCGCGCGACCACCACCACCGGGATACCGGCCTCGGTCAGCTGAGCGGCGACGCTCGCGCCCACCGCACCGGCGCCGATGATCACATACCTGGAGCTCACGATCTTCCTTCCACCCGCGACCGCACCGACCCCAGCGTCAACGTCCGCTGCCCCAGCACCATTCACCCGGCCGGCAGGATTTATCGCGTCTTGAGCTACCTGTCACACACGAGCAACAACAGGCCGCCGCCCGGCGTACCCCTTGATCCCGTGACCCGGCGCATCTTCCCGCTCTCCCGCTCGCCGCTCCCGGGACCCTTCCCCTCGATGTTGCGGGGCACTGCCGTCGGCCACGGTTCGCGGCGCGGGGCTGACTAGGGCAGCGGCAGGCCGGTCCAAGCGGCGTCGCGGCGCTCGCCGGGGCGGTCGACGACCCGCGGCGAGGTAGTCAGCAGCAGGACCGGCCGGCGGTCGGGGTCGTGGCGGGGCCAGAGCGGCAGGCCCGGGGTGGCCGGGTCGCCCGCGCGGGCGAACGCCAGCAGGGCGTCCTGCCACAGCGCGGCGGCCCGCCGGGCCGGGTCGGGGCTCGCGGCGTCGGCCCGCCCCCAGGTCAGCGGAAGGTCGGCACCGTGTGGGACTCGCACGTGGTCACCGAGGTGGTCGAGGTGGTCGAAGCGCAGCATCCAGACGCGGCCGCCCGCGGCGTGCGCGGCGTCGGCGAGGCGCGCCGCCGGCATGGCGAACGCCGCGTCGGTCAGCAGCGCGGAGCGGGCGCGGGCGCCGTGGTCCTCGGCGTAGCGGGCGAGCAGGCGCCGCCACTGGTCGCCGCCGAGCGCCGCCCGTACCCGCGCCTCCTCGGCCGCCGGCACCACGTCCGGGGCGAGCGTCAGGAACAGCTCCATCTCGTCGCGGCACCACGTGACCAGCAGCGGCACGTCCCGGCACGACCCGCCCGCGATCGCCTCCATCGGCGGCTCGGGCAGCACCACGCCGTCGACGGTCTGCAGGAACGGGTCGTTCGACGTGACGAGCAGCGCCTCGCCTGCGCGGACCAGATCGGCCGTCGACGCCTCGGCCGGTGGGCGGCCGAGATGCTCGACCAGGCGGCGGCGGACGGCCTGGGCGGCGGCGAGGCCGCGGACGTGATGGGCCGCGCCGCTCTGGAGCACCGCCCGGTGGAACAGCCCGCGGGCGGCGGGCGCGGCCAGCAGCCCGCCGATGTAGATCGCCCCGGCGGACTCCCCGAAGACGGTCACCCGCCCCGGGTCGCCGCCGAACGCGCCCACCGCGTCGCGCACCCAGCGCAGCGCGGCGATCTGGTCGAGCAGCGCCAGGTTGACACCCCTCGGCTCGTTGCCCGGCGCCGGCTCGTCCGGCGCCAGGTCGAGGTGGCCCCACGGGCCGAGCCGGTAGTTGATCGTGATGACGACGGCGTCGCCGCGGGCGGCCAGGCGCGCCCCGTCGAACGAGCTGCCGGCGCCGCTGACGAAGCCGCCGCCGTGGATCCACACCAGCACTGGCCGCTGCTGCCCGCCGGGCCCGGGCTCCGGTGACCAGACGTTGAGGTAGAGGCAGTCCTCGGAGCCGCGTGGCGCCCGGGCGCGCCGTCCCGGTCCGCGAAGCCCCGGCAGCCGCAGCTGCGGGCTCGTCGGGCCGAACGCCGAGCAGTCGCGTTCGCCCGCCCACGGCTCGGGCGGCCGCGGCGGCCGGAACCGCGCCGGCCCGACCGGCGCCGCCGCATACGGCAGCCCGCGCCACACCCGCACCGCGCCCAGATCCACCCCGCGCGCGTCCCCCCACGGCGTCCGCGCCATCGTGGTCGCGGGCGGCGCGATCATCGGGCGCGCTGTCTCCTTCGGGACTGTCGTCGTTCCCACATTCGCGTGCCCGTGCATGTGTGCTCTCGTGCGGCGGAACGCTCAACAGTACTCTGCGGCAGTCCCGCTGATGGCGCTGCAGCGATCAGATCGGTGATCACGGTCTGCACCGTCGTGGCCTCAACGGCCGCAACCGTCACCGGTACACGTCCGCACCGGGACTGCCCTGCCCGATCACCGCGATACATGGCTGCGCCGACCCATCCCTGTCGCGGGAGGACGTCGTCGCCTGGCGGGAACGGACAACGGCTCGTTTTGAGATATTCGAGCTTCCCGGGGGCCACTTCCTGCCGAAAACCCATCCGGATCAGTTTTTCGGCGTTGTGCGACAGATCCTGTCCGACCAGGGAACCGGCGGCCTGGAACCCCTTTCGCGAACACTGGCCCAACCGCGAGGTCCCGGAGCGGGCGGGCTGGCCGCCGCTATTGACCGGCCTGAGCCGAGCCGGCGCCCAGCAGGCGCACCGCGCGTAGTTTGCCACGCTGGAGAATCTTCCCGTCCAACGCCTGCACGGTGAGTGGCGCGGGTTCGGGCGACACCTTGTCGCCGTCAAGCCGGATCGCCTGGGCGGCGAGCAGGCGGCGAGCCTCGCTCTTCGACGCGGCAAGGTTGGCCGCACACAGCAGATCGACGATGTCAACCTTGTCGCTGAACTGGGCGATGGAGAACTCCGGAGCGTCGACCGGCAGCCTGCGGCGGCGGAACCGCTCGTCGAAACGACGAGCGGTGTCCTGCGCGGCAGCGGCACCGTGGTACAGCTCGACGATCCTTCGGGCCAGCGCGAGCTTCGCCTCCATCGGCTTCGCGCGAGCCGACTCGGTGAACGTGTCCAGGGTGCCGGCGTCCCAGTTGCAGCACAGCTCGGCATAGTGGGTCAGAAGGTCATCGGCGATCGACATGACCTTGCCATACTGATCGTCCGGTGAATCGTTCAGCGAAATCCAGTTGCCGAGCGACTTCCCCATCTTCTCGGCACCGTCGGTCCCGCGCAGCAACGGCATTGTCAGGATCAGCTGCGGATTCTGGTTGGCTTCCTTCTGCAGGGTCCGGCCGACCAGGTTGTTGTAGGTCTGGTCGGTGCCGCCTATCTCGATGTCGGACCGGATCGCGACCGAGTCCATTCCCTGGAGCATCGGGTACATGAACTCCATGAGGCTTATCGGCAGTCCGGCCTGGTATCGCCGGGCGAAGTCGTCCCGCTCCAGCAGGCGGGCGACCGTGAGCAGCCGGCTCGTCTCCAGCACCTCGACGAGGCTCATCTTGGCGAGCCAGTCGGAGTTGTAACGAAGCTCGAGCTGGTCCTCGCGGAGGATCTTCAGAGCCTGCCGGAGGTAGGTCTGTGCGTTCGCTCTCGTCCGGTCCGCGGAGAGCGCCTTCCGGGTCTGTGTCCGGCCGGTCGGATCACCGATCTGTCCGGTGAAGTCCCCGACGATCAGAACCGCGATATGCCCATGGTCCTGGAACTGGCGAAGCTTGCGGAGCACCACGGCGTGGCCGAGGGTGAGATCCGACCCTGACGGATCGACGCCGAGTTTCACCCGCAGCGGCCGCCGTGCCGATCTTGCCTCGGCGAGCCTGGCTTCCAGGCCGCCTTCGGGAATTATCTGCGCCGTACCGCGGGCGAGCTCGGCCGCCTCCCGGGCGACATCGGCCCGACCCGCGACGTCGCCGCTCGTTGCCGACTCACGGTCGGACGCGAGGTCGTCTTCCCCGCCCGCGCTCTGCCTGGCCACACCCGTGTCTCCTCGCGACCGAGCTCGTCCGAGCGCCCGTGCCCGGCCCGTGAGCCACCCTACAAAAGACCAAGCGCGGCAATCGTTTCCGCCACCGGGACGAAATGACCGCGCCGGCTCGCCCCGGCCGGACCTCCCGCCGACGTACTCACTCATCCCCCGCGACCTTGGGCGGCCGGCGCCGACGGCGGGCATCCTGGCGTCGGTGCGGCGCTGCGGGCCATGCTCCCGGCGCTCGCGGCGCTGCTGGGCGGCCGTGACGGCCGCGCTCGCGCGGCCATCCCTGAGGGCAGCCATCCGGCGCGCGGCCGGCGTCGCTTCTACGGTGCGTAGAAGATAGCGTGACGCGCATGGAGACGGTCTGGGATCTCATCGTGGTCGTGCACCTGGTCGGGATGGCCGCTGTCGTCGGGGGGTGGCTGACGCAGCTTGGGGCCGTCCGGCCGCGAGTGCCGGCGGTGGTCGTGTACGGCGCGGTCACCCAGGTGATCAGCGGGCCGGTGCTGGTGGGGCTGGCGTCGTCGGGCGCGGTCGACCACGACGTCGACAACGCCAAGATCGGCGTGAAGCTGGTCGTCGCGCTGGCGGTCTTCGCCGTCGCCTACCTTGGACTGCGGCGCGACGACGAGGAGCGGGCGCTGCCCGCGCTTGCCAGCGCCAGCGCCAGCGCGAGCGCGAGCGCCGGCACCGTGCCGGCGGCGCGGGCGGTGGACCTGCGGGCGCCGGTGAACCTGGCCGGCGGCCTTGCCCTCGTCAACGTGCTGATCGCCGTCCTCTGGCGGTAGCGGAGGGCGACGACGGGCCAGGTATCTTCGACGTGACGTAGAAGCGAGCGTGGGTGTGAACGGTGGCGGTGCGGCCCTGGAGCCGAGCCCGCCGCCGCCGCGCCTGGCGGGGCTGGGGCTGGAGTCGCCGATGCGCGGAGTCGTTGCCGGACGGCGAGGGAGCCTCGCCGAGGCCCTCGGCGTGAGACCTCCCCACCGGCGACGGGCCCCTGGCACGGCCGTCCTCGCCGCCGCCCTGGTGGGTGGGCTGGCGACGCTCGCGATCCTCGCCGGGGCGTCGCCCGCGAGTGCGCACACCCAGCTGACGTCGAGCACGCCGGCCAACGGCGAGACCGTCCCGACCGCGCCCGATCATGTCGAGTTGCTGTTCGCCCAGCATCTGCTGGGCCTGGGCGCGGTCGCGGTCGAGGGGCCCGCCGGCGCCAGCGTCGCCGCGGGCGAGGCGGTCCTCGACGGCGCGACCGTCACCCAGCCGCTGGCCGCCAACCGGCCGGCGGGAACCTACCGGCTCGCCTACCGGGTGGTCTCCGCGGACGGCCACCCGGTCAGCGGCGAGATCACTTTCACCGCGACGGCCGCGACGGGCCAGCCCTCGCCGAGGCCGTCCGCCGCGAGCGCCTCCACCGGCCCGGCCTCGATACCGACGGCAACCCCGGCGGTGGCCGGTGACCCGACCAGCGGCACGACCACGCTGACGAATGCCGGGGAAGACGTGAGCGGGAACGGCGGATGGTCCACGGGCTTGATCGTGGGGGTCGCGGTCGGCGCCGGCGTGCTGGCCGCCGGCGGCGCGGTCATCGCGGTGCTGGCCAGGCGCAGGCAGGGGAGTACCGATGGGACCTGAGCAGGCGCCGGCCGCCGCGGGCACCGGCCTGGCCGACACGGACCCGACGGACGCCGGCGCGGTCGACGCTGGTCTGACGGACGCTGGTCTGACGGACGCCGGTCCGGCCGACGCCGCCACGGCCATCTCCGCTGACGGTTCCGTGCCGGACCGCTCTCCCGCCGTACCCGCCGCGTACGCGGACGCCGCCGTGGCCGGGATTACCGAGACACCCACCACGGTCGCCGCTTCGGCTGGCGCCCCGCCCGTTGACCCGACTGCCGGCACGCCAGCCACGCCGCCCGCCGCCATCGGCACGCCCCGGGAGACGGGCGGAGAAGGCGAGGGCGACGGCGGCGCCGAGGGCGGCTCGGGACGGTGGCCGGCGATCGCCGGCGTGGCCGCGGGCGCCGTCGCGATGCTCGTGACGCTCGTCGTCGTGCTCAAGGCGGGCGGCGGCGCGCCGAAGCGGCTTCCGGCCGAACTCGCCGGGGCCGACCCTGGACTGTTCACCGGCTGGGGGCTGCCGATCAGCCGGCTGCTGTGCGACACGGCCGGCGTCGCCACGGTCGGGGCGCTGCTCGCCGCCGCGTTCCTCTTCCCGGCGGCCGGCGGGAAGCCGGGGGCGGCCGGCAGGAGGATGCTGCGCTGGGCGTCCGCCGCCGCCTGGGTCTGGTGCGTGGCCTCGCTCGCCCAGTTCGCGTTCACCGTCTCCGACCTGATCGGGCGCCCGCTGCCGGGCGCGCTGAGCCGCCACAACGTCGGCAACGTCATCGACGCGGTGCCGCAGCCGCGGGCGTTGCTGATCGTCGCGGGCCTCGCGTTCGCGATCGCCATCGGCGCCGGGGTGGCCCGCAGGCTGGACACGTCGGCGTGGCTCGCGGTGCTGGCGCTCGGCGCCCTGCTCCCGGTCGCGATGACTGGTCACGCGCACGGCTCCGGCGGCCATGATCTCGCGACCGTCAGCGGCGGGCTGCACGTTCTCGGGGTGTCGGCCTGGGTCGGCGGGCTCGCCGCGCTGCTCGCCGGCGGGCGCCGGCTGGGCGGGCGCGAGCTGGTCACCGCCGTCACCCGCTACAGCGGGATCGCGGGGCTCTGCCTCGTCGTCGTCGCCATCAGCGGCGTCGTCAACGCGTACGTCCGGGTGGCCAGCTGGAGCGCGCTGCTCGACAGTCGCTACGGCAACCTGGTGATCGCGAAGGCGGTCGCGCTCGTCGTGCTCGCCGGCCTCGGCGCGGCGCACCGGCGGTTCACGATCCGTCGCCTCGCCGCCTCACCCGGGCGGCGCCGGCCGTTCCTGCGGCTCGGCGCCGCCGAGGTCGCCGTGATGGGTGTCGCCATCGCGCTCGGCGCCGGCCTGTCCCGCACCCCGACGCCGGCGGGCGCCGACGGCGTGGCGACCGACGACCCGGTGGTCTCGCTCCTCGGCTACCCGATGCCGCCGCCGTTCACCGCGGGCCGGATCGTCACCGGGGCCCGTCCCGACCTGCTGTTCCTCACGGTGGTCCTGCTGGGCGCCTGGCTGTACCTGACCGGGGTCATCCGCCTGCGCCGCGCCGGCGCGTCCTGGCCTGTCGGGCGCACCGTCAGCTGGCTGATGGGGCTCGCCGTCATCGCGTTCGCGACCAGCAGCGGGCTCGGCCCCTACGGCCGGGTGCTGTTCAGCGTGCACATGGCCCAGCACCTGCTGCTGATGATGCTGGCCCCGGTGCTGCTGGTGCTCGGCGCGCCGGTGACGCTCGCGCTGCGCGCGCTGCCGACCGGGGTCACCGGTACCACCCGCAGCGCCAGGGCCTGGCTGCTGCGGATCGTGAACAGCCGCTGGCTGGCGTTCGTCTCCCACCCGGTCGTGACGTTCACCCTGTACTCGGTGTCGCTGTATGTGCTGTACCTGACGCCGCTGTACGGCTGGGTGCTTCGCAACCATCTCGCGCACCTGGCGATGATGTGCCACTTCCTCGTCGTCGGGTACCTGTTCTTCTGGCTGCTCATCGGCGTTGACCCGGGGCCGCGCCGGCCGGTGTACCCGGCGCGGATCGTGCTGCTGTTCCTCGCCTCCGCGGTGCACACGTTCTTCGGCGTGATCCTGATGATGTCCAACGAGGTGATCGGCGCGTCGTACTACCGGCTGCTCGACCGGCCGTGGGGCGGCTCGCTGCTCGACGTCCAGCAGGTCGGCGGCGGCATGGCGTGGAGCTTCGGGGAGCTGCCGTCGCTGGCGGTGCTCGCCGCCCTGTTCTTCCAGTGGGCGCGCACCGAGGAGCGCCACGGCCGCGCCAAGGACGCTCGCATGGACAGCGGCGAGGACGACGAGTTCGAGGCCTACAACCGCTACCTGGCTAGCCTCGCCAAGCCGGGCCCGCGGCCTCCCCGCCCCTGAGCCACGGCCGCCCGGTCCCTGAGGCGGAAGGACCGAAGCGGGGGTCAGCTCCCGATGCGGCGGCGGTCGCGAGGCGTCCGGCGCGTGTCGTGGACGACCTCGCCGTCGATCACCGAGTCCGGCGCCGCCGCGCGCCGGGCGGCGACCAGCCGGGCGACATACAGCGCCGCGGCGAGCAGGACACCGCCGTCGTCGACGAGCCCGAACGGGCCGAACAGTGCCTCCGGTACGGCGTCGACCGGGGACACGAGGTAGGCGAGGGCGCCGACGGCGGTGACGACGCCGCGCAACGGTACCCGGTACTTGACGAGCACGTACGCGCCTGCGCCCGCGAGGGCGAGGGCGACCAGACCAAACACGGTCAGGATGACCAGTGCCACGGTGCTGAAGGTGTCGTGGTCCACGCCGCCTGCGCCCCTTCCGAGAGCCATCCGGCCGCGCCCTGGCGCCGCGTCGGCGCCAGGTCGATCGACCATGCGACCTGACCATGCCCAACATCGCCCACCGATGAACGTCACAACGACGACAGCTCTGTCATAGGTGTCGGCGACAACGGAAATCGGGCGACGGCGCCGCTCGGCGGAGCGAGGATCGAGGCATGGGGAAGGTCTACGAGCGGATCGACGGGCGGCTGCGGGACTTCGTCGAGGCGCAGCCGGTGTTCTTCGTGGCCACGGCGCCGCTGTCCGGGGACGGGCACGTGAACCTGTCCCCGAAGGGCGGGGCGGACACGTTCGCGGTGTTCGACGAGCACACGGTGGCCTACCTGGACCTGGGCGGCAGCCACGCCGAGACGATCGCGCACCTGCGGGAGAACGGGCGGATCACGCTCATGTGGTGCGCGTTCTGGGGGCCGCCGAAGATCGTGCGGGTGCACGGGCGCGGCGACGTGGTGTTCCGCGACGACCCGCGGTTCGGCGCGCTGCTCGCCCGCTTCCCCCTGCGGGACCAGCCGTCGGTGCGCGCCGTCATCGTGGTGACGGCCGAGCAGGTCAGCGACAGCTGCGGATACAAGGTGCCACTGATGGAGCCGGTCGGGGACCGCGCGCTGCACGGCGAGTACTTCGGACGCAAGACCGACGAGGAGTTCGCCGCGTACTGCGAGGCGAAGGACTTCAACGGCCAGAGCATCGACGGCCTCCCGGCCCTCCCGTTGCCCTTGCCGCCGCTGCCCGCTCCCACCGTGGTCCCTGTCCCCGTCCCTGCCGTGGCCTCAACGGCGACCGGCATGGCTGACGAGTAGCGTCCGGGCCCGGTCGGCCAGTCGGCTGTGATGCGGATCACCCGGCTGGGGGGGTCGGACGGAAGCGGCCTAACGTCGGGCCGTGTCTGACGGCGGCGTGTCGACGACGAGCGAGCCCTCCGTGGTGCCGGGCGGTCCGCCGCCCACGGCACCGGCCGCGAGTCTGTATGTCGACCTGGGCGACGGGCGCTGGCTCGCGACCGGGCACACGGCCGGGCCCTGGGACCCGGCCGCCCAGCACGGCGGGCCGCCGAGCGCGCTGCTCGTCCGAGCAGTCGAGCGGACCGCGCCGCGGCCGGACATGATGATCGCGCGGTTCACCACCGAGCTGCTCGGGCCGGTGCCCGTCGGCGAGCTGAGCCTGCGGTCCGAGGTGGTCCGGCCGGGGCGCAGCGTCGAGCTGGTCGAGGCGGTGCTCACCGCCGGCGGCCGGGACGTCGCCCGCGCCACCGCCTGGCGGGTCAGGCGCGCCGAGGGCGCGGGCGCGCCACCGCGCCACCCGGCGCCCCCGCCGCTGCCGGAGGCGCCGCCGCCGCGCGCGCCCGGGCCGGGACGCATGCGCGGGTTCGCGAGCGCGATCGAGTGGCGCTCGGCCGGCCGGGGCCGGATGAGCGTGCCCGGGCCGGCCGCGCTGTGGGGACGGCTGAGCTACCCGCTCGTCGCCGGCGAGGAGACCAGCCCGTTGCAGCGCGTGCTGGCGCTCGCCGACAACGGCAACGGGATCTCCAGCGAGACCGACTTCCTGACGACGTACTTCATCAACCCGGAGCTCACCGTGCACCTGCACCGCGAGCCGGTCGGCGAGTGGATCTGCGTCGACGCGACGACGGCGATCAGCCCCGGCGGCGCCGGCCTGGCCACCACCGTGCTGTCCGACCTCGACGGCCCGGTCGGCGTCGGCGCCCAGGCCCTGCTCGTCGCCCCGCGCCCCGGGCGCTAGAGGCGCGAAGCCGCGCGCCGGGCTAGAACACGAGTGGGAGGTTGGTGGCCGAGCCGGTCGGGCCGAGGGTGGTCGGGTCCTGGAACGTCGTCGCGAGATCGACGCGCTCGGTGTGCTCGCTGTCGCCCGCCAGGTCCCGGGCGTGGATGGTGAGCTGGCGCCGCCGGTCGACCGCCAGGACGATCTCGACGCGGGCCGTTCGCGCCGCGGTCGCCGTGAGGTCCGTCAGCTCGAACTGCCGGACGCGCCGGAAGGTGCCCCCGGGCACGAAGTAGCCGCCGTCCTCCACGATGTGGACGGTGATGCTGTCCAGGTCGTCCGCCGCGTTCGTCACGAGGACCGTCTCGCGGACCGGTACGGACTTGTGGGCCGTGATGACCTCGCGGAACCTGCCCCCGGCGATCTCGACGCCCAGCGGGTAGGCGACGGTCGTCGTGACGATGGGCAGGTTCTCGAAGACGGGACCGCCGTCGATGCCGTTGAGGCGCCGTGCGCGGGTCGCCGCCCGGGCGCTGGCACGGTCGATGACGCGGGACTCGGCGCGCCCCGTCCCCAGGTCGGTGGCGGTCACCCGCAGCGTGCCGCCCGCGTCGACGTCGAAGGCGACGTCGATCCGGTGCGCGAACGCCGGTGCCGGGGCCAGGCCGGTGACGTCGAGCCTGGCGAGGGGAATCGCGTCGTCCCGGCCGGCCCGGTCCTCCTCGGACTCCACGACCAGCACGGTGAGCGAGGTCTGGTTGTCGACGGCGGTCGTGAGCAGCTGATGGCGCCGCGTCGGCACGGTCGTGTTGCGCTGGATGACGGGGAGATACAGCCCGCCGACCTGTTCGACGCCCACCGACGCCGGGATGACGTCGCGCAGGCGGAGGTCCTTGACCTGCCCGGTGAGGCCGGCCGCCTGAAGGGCGGCGCCCGTCACGACGCCTTCGGAGATGGTGCGGAACGGCGGTTTCCCGGCGAGCTTCTGGACGAGCCCGCCCACGGCCGGCATCCGGGCGGCGCCGCCCACCAGAATCACGTGGTCGATCTCACTGGCCCGTAACGCGCCGTCGCGCAGCACCCGTTCGAAGGGCCCGCGGCAGCGTTCCAGGGTGGACTGGGTGATGGTCTCGAGCTCGTTCCGGGTCAGGGCCACGTCGACGTGCGCGAAGCCGTCGCCGGCACGGGCGAGGTGCGGCAGGTAGACATTCGCCGTGGTCGCCGCGGACAGGTCGATCCGCGCGGTCTCCGCGGCCTCCCGCAGCCGGGCCAGCGCCGTCAGGTCCTGGCTGATGTCCAGTCCGTGCCGCTCCCGGAGCAGGGCGACGAAATGGCCGACGATGGCCTGGTCCCAGTTGTCGCCGCCGAGGTGGTTGTCCCCGGCTGTCGCCTTCACCTCGCAGACGCCGGCGCCGATCTCGACGAGCGAGACGTCGAACGTGCCGCCGCCGAGGTCGAAGACGAGGCTTCGCTCCTCCTGCGCGCGGTGCAGGCCGTGGGCGATGGCGGTGGCGGTCGGCTCGCTGACGATCCTCGCGACCTCGATGTCGGCCATCCGCGCGGCGTCCTCCAGGGCGCGGCGCTGCACGTGGCTGAAGTAGGCGGGAACGGTCAGGACGGCGGTGCCGATGCTCGTGCCGGCGTACTCCCGCACGTCCGCGTGCAGCCGCCTCAGCACGAGCGCGGCGACCTCCTCGGCGGAGTAGCGGGTGCCGTCGTGCTCGTGCGACCAGTCGCTGCCCAGCCGCAGCTTGACGGACCGGATCGTGTGCTTGGGATTGGTGACCGCCTGGCGCAGGGCGGCGGCGCCGACCAGCGGCGGCCCGTCGGCGACGAAGGCGACGACGCTGGGCGTGGTCAGCGTTCCCTCGGCGTTCGGCACGAGCCGGACCCGGCCGCGCTCGAAGATGCCGACGGCCGAGTTGGTGGTCCCGAAGTCGATGCCGACCGCCGGCTCGGCCACGGTCTTGCGTGCCTGCTGGGCCTGTCCGTCCGACGTCATTCACCATCACCCCGTCGTTGATCTCCGGTCCGGACGGCTAAACCGTAGTCGATCGACGACTTACGGGCACTTGGTTGGCTCAACCGGTGGCCGCGGTTGCGGACCGATAGTGCTCGCGGAGGAGGTTCTTGCGCAGCTTGCCGGTCGGCGTGCGCGGCAGCTCGTCGACGAAGTCGACGCCGCGCGGAGCCTTGTAGTGGGCGATCCGGTCCCGGACGCAGGCGATCAGCTCGTCGGCGAGGCCCGGGCCCGGCTCGACGCCCGGGGCCGGCTCGACGACGGCGTGCACCCGCTCGCCCAGGTCCGGGTCGGGAATGCCGATGACCGCGACGTCGAGGATCTTCGGATGCAGGGCGAGCACATTCTCGATCTCCTGTGGGTAGATGTTCACCCCGCCGGATATGATCATGAACGTCGCCCGGTCGGTGAGGTAGAGGTAGCCGTCCGCGTCGAGGTGGCCGACATCGCCGACCGTCGTCCAGGTCGGGTGCCGCGGGTGCTGCGCGGCGGCGGTCGCGGCCGGGTCGCCGTGGTACGTGAACGGCAGGGCCTCACGCTCGAAGTAGACGACGCCGTCCTCGCCCGTCGGCAGCTCCCGGCCGTCCTCGGCGCAGATGTGGACGACGCCGAGCGCGGACCGCCCGACCGTTCCCGGCCGCTCCAGCCACTCCTGGGACGAGACGAACGTGATGCCCGACGCCTCGGTGGCGGCGTAGTACTCGTGCAGGATCGGCCCCCACCAGTCGATCATCGCCCGTTTCACGTCGGGCGGGCACGGCGCGGCGGCGTGGATCGCCGCCCGGTGGGCCGACAGGCCGGAACGCTCCCGCTCGGCCGCGGGCAGCTTCAGCATGCGGACGAACATCGTCGGCACCCACTGGCTGTGCGTCACCCGGTACTTCTCCAGCGCCGTGAGCGCGGCCGCCGGCTCGAACCGTTCCATCATCACGACCGTGCCGCCGAGGGCCTGCACCGCGGCGCCGAACCGGAGCGGGGCCGCGTGGTAGGCCGGCGCCGGTGACAGGTAGACCGTGTCCGCGCCCATCCCGTACTGCATCTGCAGCATCGGCGGCAGGATCATCCCGGGCCTGTCGATGCGGTGCTGGGGGAGCGGCGGGCGGATGCCCTTGGGCCGGCCGGTGGTGCCGGACGAGTAGAGCATGTCGGCGCCGGCCCACTCGACCTCGGGGCGCTCGGCCGGCGCGCCCGCGACCGCCCGCTCGTAGTCCTCGTGGCCGTCGAGCTGGCCGCTCGGCTGGCCGGCGGCGCCGGCGGCCGGCTCGCCCGTCGAGGCGAAGATGTAGCGGTGCCGGACCCGGGGGGTCGCCCCGACGATCCGGGCCGCGAGCTCGCGGTGGTGCGAGGAGACGATCAGCGCCGCCGCCTCGCAGTCATCGACGATGTAGGCGACCTCGGACGGGGAGAGGTGCCAGTTGACGGGGGTCACGTACAGCCCGCTGCGTAAGGCGGCCCAGTAGACCTCGAAACAGTGCAGGTCGTTCTCCGCCAGCAGCGCGATCCCGTCTTCGCGCCGCAGCCCCGCCGCGGCCAGGACGTTCGCGAACCGGGCCGAGCGCTCGTCCAGCTCACGGTAGGTCAGCGTCGCCCCCGAGCCGGCCATGACGACCGCGGGCCTGCCCGGTGTGACGGCGGCGTGCATAGCGGGATTCACGGCGACCCCCTGGCATTACTGTGACGACAGTCACATTAACAGTCGGATGGGCTGGGATGCGGCGGTTGGACACAAGCGGAATACCGGCTCCGGTGGCGGGCGAGGCGCTGGACGCGCTCGCCCGTGTCGGGCGCTGGGCGCCCTCCTCGCGTGGTGCCGGGCCCCTGGCATGTGGCGGTGGTAGGGCCTGGACCGGGCTGTCGATGTGGCTGGGCTGGTGCTGCGCCGATGCGCCGTCACTTGTTGTGGCTGGGTTGCGCTTACTGGTCGCCGGAGTGGCGTCGTGGGCCGCCGCGCTGCTGGACATCGGAGCCCGTGGGATGTCTGCCAGGCGGCTGCAGGGGCCGGGGATCACGACGCTGCCCGCGGGGTTCGTCGTGTCAGTGACTGGAGCTCGCGTCGTGCTCGGGCCGCGGTCGGACGACGAGAACCGGACCGGTCGCATGGTGGATGACCGCCGTGCTGACGGATCCGAGGAGGGCGCTGACGAAGCCGCCGTGCCCGCGCGAGCCGACGACCACCAGGTCCGCGTGCTTGCCGGCCTCGACGAGGACGGACGCCGGCAGGCCGTGGCGCAGCTCGGCGCGCACCCCGTCGGGCAGCTTGTCCCCGAACACCGCGGCCAGCGCCCCATCGAGCCCCTGACGGGCACCCTCCTCCCAGACGCCCGCGTCCAGCGGCATGGCAGGCAGGTAGGGGCCGACGACCGGCAGTTGCCAGGCCATCAGCACGAGCAGCTCCGCGCCATGCAGCTCGGCCTCGCGGGCCGCCCAGCGCAGGGCCTCGAGCGAGCCCTCCGAGCCGTCGATGCCGACGACGATCTGGCTTACCGCGCCGCCAGTGGTCATGTGAATCCTCCGGGTCCGGGCCACGCTGACGTTCCGTCTACTGAGCACCTAGCCCCGCCGTGACCGCGCCAAACCGGGAACCACGGCCCGTTGGTCATGGCCCGTCTGGCCTGTGCGCGGCGGCACGTCGGCACCCGTCAGCCCTCCTTCCTCCTTCGTTTCTCCTTCGCACCGGCGGCGTGGGAACTCCCGCCGAGGCAGGCGAGAGGGCGACGATGAGGAAATGACCGGAGGGGCGACGGGCGGGGGCGGGGGCGGGGCTGTCGCGCGCGGCGGCGCGAGGCCGCTGGTGACGCCGGCGGCTGTGGCCGCCCATGCCGAGCGGTACCGGGACATCGGGCGGGTGCTGGTCACCTGCCCGGACCGGCCCGGCATCGTCGCCGCAATCTCGGGCCTGCTGTTCCGGCACGGCGCGAACATCACCGAGCTGCAGCAGTACTCCACCGACCCGTTCGGCGGCACCTTCTTCCTGCGGATCGAGTTCCACCGCGAGGACCTCGCGGGCGAACTGCCCGCGATCGAGGAGGGACTGGCGCGGCTCTCGGCGGGCGCGGCGATGCGCTGGCGGGTGGCCACGCCGGCGGTGCGCCAGCGGGTGGCGATCTTCGTGTCGAAGGCGGACCACGCGCTGCAGGAACTACTGTGGAGGACCCACTCGGGCGAGCTGGAGATGGACGTGCGGATGGTGGTCTCCAACCATCCGGACCTGGGTGATGCCGCGGCGGGCTGGGGAATCCCGTACCACCACATTCCCGTGACGCCGCAGACCCGGGGCGAGGCGGAGCGGCAGGCGCTGGCACTGCTCGCGGGCCAGGTCGACCTGGTGGTGCTCGCCCGCTACATGCAGGTCCTCACCCCGCGGTTCCTCGCGGCGCTCCCCGACCGGATCATCAACATCCACCACAGTTTCCTGCCGGCGTTCGTCGGCGCCGACCCGTACAGCGCGGCCGCCCGGCGCGGAGTGAAACTGATCGGCGCGACGGCGCACTACGTGACCGCCGAACTCGACGCCGGGCCGATCATCGAGCAGGACATCGAACGGGTCGACCATCGCCACCAAGTCGCCGACCTGCGCCGGATCGGCCGGCACGTCGAACGGGCCGTGCTCGCGCGCGCCGTCGGCTGGCACCTCCAGGACCGCGTCATCGTCCACAGCAACACAACGATCGTCTTCGCATAGGGCGCGCGGCTTGACGTCCAAGCCTGTGGGAGGTCTCAGGTGGTGGTCTTGCGGAGGCGCCAGATGCACTCCGAGGGCCAGCGGCGCGCCCACTCGTTGTCCGAGCGTTGGCGGCCACTCAGGGTCGGATCGTCCTTCGGGCGGGTTTCCAGAAGGTCCTCGACGGCCAGTCCGCAGGAGCGGAACAGCCTGATCCACTCGCCATACGGGAGGTTGGCGCTGACGAGCCCGTCGGCGTCGGCGAACATCCGCAGGTCGAAGTAGTCCCTGGCCAGTTTGCGGCCCGCGCGGTCGCTGCCCGCCTCGACGGTGATCTCGTACAGCGGGCTGATGTGGCTGAACGCCAGCAGGCCGCCGACGCGCAGAATTCGGGCAGCCTCCGGGATCGCGCGGCGCGGGTCGGCGAACGAGAACGCGCCGTGGTCGGCGAACACGATGTGGAACGAGCCGTCGGCGAACGGGACCTCCTCGGCGCTCGCCTGCACGAGCGGGAATGTCAGCCCGGTCTCGCGCTGCAGGCGCAGGCTGTGCTGCAGCTGGCGCTCGGACAGGTCCAGGCCGACGGGGCTGGCGCCGCGGCGGGCGAGCGCCGTGGACCACTGGCTGCCGCCGCAGCCCATCTCCAGTACATCGAGCCCGGCGACGTCGCCGAAGATGTTCAGCTCCGACTCGGGCAGCCCCCACAGCCCCCAGGCGACGTCCCCGGTGAATGCCTGGCCGCGGATCCGGGGGGCGTTGAAGCGCTGGTAGTCGTCGGATATCTCGTTCCAGCGCTCCCGGTTGGTGCGCACGTGTGTACCCACGACGTCGCTCATCGGCTTGTCACCGGCCGCTCGTCCGTTCGTTCGTTGCTCTGATGTTTTCTTTGACGCTCGTCGTTGACGTTCTTTTCCCGCCATTGCCCACCGTCGCCGGACTGTGTCATGGCCCGGTCGAGGCCGCCGGCCACCGGTCAGTGCCGCCGCCCGGCGCCATGGCCCTAGCGCCTAGTGCCTACCGCCCAGCGTCCTGTGCCGTGACCGCGCCCTTGATGGATGGCGACTGGGAACGGGGGTACCGGCGCAGCGCGGGCGGTTGACATCTGGCCGAGTCGGTTGCTGGAGGCGCGCCGTAGCCAGGGAGCCGACTCTAGGCGAGCGCTCCCGGGGGCCCTGCCCTGGGTCAGCCCGAAGGCCGCCGCGTCCCGGCGAGGGCATCGGGGGCCTCGCGCTGGACGGCGGGCGCAACGAATCGCGGCGGACCGACGGATCGCGGGCGGCCCATGGCGGACGTGGCGGCACGTGCCGCTGCCTGGGGGCCCGCGGTGGCCTGAAGCTGCGACCCCGCCCAGCGCGGGCGCCGCCGGCGCCCGCGCTGGGCGGCGGAGTGCTGAGGCTCCGGCGGGAATCCGCTCCAACCAGCTCCCGGACCGCGCCGAGGAAGCGCGATGACCGGCGCGCGGATCGCGCGGATGACGGACGCGCGGGAGGTCCGCACACAGGTGTGCGGGAGGCCGGGCGGCGGGAGCGTGCCGGCGCCCGACCGCCCGACCGGCCGACCGCCATGGGACGGCCGTCCGTGGAGCGACGGCGGAGCGTCGGCGCGTGCATGCCTCGTGCCGGGTGCGGACCGTCACATCACCCCCCCGACAAACTCCGTTTGCCGGGGTGTAACGTTGCCCTTCGCCTCACCAGCCACGGCGCGAGCCGCGGCGGCCGGGGTCGGCATCGTCGCCGGAGCACCGTGACATCGGGCCCCGATGAAGCCGACAAAACGGGGTGGGGTAAGGTGCTCCAGACCTCGAAAGTGGCGGGCAACCGGCTTTGCCGGAGTGAACCGACATCGGGGCGCCGTACCGGGTGATAGGTCAGAAAAATCCACGGGAGAGTCGCGAGACTCGCTTGATGAGACCATCTGGTAAGTTCTCGGACACGGCGAGGCGGTGCCAAATCCAGCCAGCGGCGGGATTTGACAGCCCTTAAGAAGCTCCGTAAAGTACGAAATGTTCCGCAGCCGGGAAGCCGGGTGCGGGAAGCACCTCCGGCCTTCGGGCCGGGAACTAGTGGTAGCGTGGGACCGGCTCCAACCGGTACGCGCCGGTGAAGTGCCCAGCAGGGTGTGGATCCGGTTCATGCGTCCGCTCCTTGAGAACTCAACAGCGTGCCATAGAAGTCAGTGCCATATTTTGACCCCGTTCCGCGGGTGGTGCTGGTGTCGGGCCTGGATGGTCTGGTGCTGGTGTTGTCTGTGGGGGTTTGTAAGGTTCCTTTGGCATTTGATGGACGATCTACGGATCTGTGTCCATATTTTGTCGGGGTTTCTCCCATCGAGGGAGTTTTAGAGCATCGATGGAGAGTTTGATCCTGGCTCAGGACGAACGCTGGCGGCGTGCTTAACACATGCAAGTCGAGCGGACCTTCGGGTCAGCGGCGAACGGGTGAGTAACACGTGGGCAACCTGCCCCAGGCTCTGGAATAACTCCGGGAAACCGGGGCTAATGCCGGATATTCACACCTTCGGGCATCTGGTGGTGTGGAAAGATTTATTGGCTTGGGATGGGCCCGCGGCCTATCAGCTTGTTGGTGGGGTAGTGGCCCACCAAGGCGACGACGGGTAGCCGGCCTGAGAGGGCGATCGGCCACACTGGGACTGAGACACGGCCCAGACTCCTACGGGAGGCAGCAGTGGGGAATATTGCGCAATGGGCGAAAGCCTGACGCAGCGACGCCGCGTGAGGGATGACGGCCTTCGGGTTGTAAACCTCTTTCAGCAGGGACGAAGCGCAAGTGACGGTACCTGCAGAAGAAGCACCGGCCAACTACGTGCCAGCAGCCGCGGTAATACGTAGGGTGCAAGCGTTGTCCGGAATTATTGGGCGTAAAGAGCTCGTAGGCGGCCTGTCGCGTCGGCTGTGAAAACCCGGGGCTCAACCCCGGGCCTGCAGTCGATACGGGCAGGCTAGAGTCCGGTAGGGGAGACTGGAATTCCTGGTGTAGCGGTGAAATGCGCAGATATCAGGAGGAACACCGGTGGCGAAGGCGGGTCTCTGGGCCGGAACTGACGCTAAGGAGCGAAAGCGTGGGGAGCGAACAGGATTAGATACCCTGGTAGTCCACGCCGTAAACGTTGGGCGCTAGGTGTGGGGGACCTTCCACGGCCTCCGTGCCGCAGCTAACGCATTAAGCGCCCCGCCTGGGGAGTACGGCCGCAAGGCTAAAACTCAAAGGAATTGACGGGGGCCCGCACAAGCGGCGGAGCATGTGGCTTAATTCGATGCAACGCGAAGAACCTTACCAGGGCTTGACATGCGGGGAAATCCATCAGAGATGGTGGGTCCTTAGGGGTCCCGTACAGGTGGTGCATGGCTGTCGTCAGCTCGTGTCGTGAGATGTTGGGTTAAGTCCCGCAACGAGCGCAACCCTTGTCCTATGTTGCCAGCGAGTTATGTCGGGGACTCATAGGAGACTGCCGGGGTCAACTCGGAGGAAGGTGGGGACGACGTCAAGTCATCATGCCCCTTACGTCCTGGGCTGCACACATGCTACAATGGCCGGTACAATGGGCTGCGATACCGCGAGGTGGAGCGAATCCCAAAAAGCCGGTCTCAGTTCGGATCGGGGTCTGCAACTCGACCCCGTGAAGTCGGAGTCGCTAGTAATCGCAGATCAGCATTGCTGCGGTGAATACGTTCCCGGGCCTTGTACACACCGCCCGTCACGTCATGAAAGTCGGTAACACCCGAAGCCGGTGGCCTAACCCTTGTGGAGGGAGCCGTCGAAGGTGGGACCGGCGATTAGGACGAAGTCGTAACAAGGTAGCCGTACCGGAAGGTGCGGCTGGATCACCTCCTTTCTAAGGAGCATCCCGTGGTTTGTCCGCGGGGCCGGTTCCTGGCTGTGCATGCCGGGCTGGTTAGCTCAGTGGCGTGGAATGCTGACTTCAGAGGCCGTCCTGCGGCCAGGTGGTGGCTAGTACTCCCTGTCCTTCGGGGTGGGGGTGGAACGTGCCGGCTGGTGGGGAGGCGGTTTCGTGTGGTGCGCTGTTGGGTCCTGAGGGAGCGGAAATCGTTTCTTCGGTGGCCATCGACCCCCGGGTCCTTCCTCTTGTGGGGGGGGTTCGGGGGTTGGCTGCGGTACGGACCAGTCCTTCCAGACATCGGCCCCGGGTGGGGTGGCGGTCTGGGTGTGGGGTTGGGGTCGTCCGTTCTTTGAGAACTGCACAGTGGACGCGAGCATCTTTGTGGCCAAGTTATTAAGGGCGCACGGTGGATGCCTTGGCACCAGGAGCCGATGAAGGACGTGGGAGGCTGCGATATGCCTCGGGGAGCTGTCAACCGAGCTGTGATCCGAGGATTTCCGAATGGGGGAACCCGGCAGGATGCTAAGTCCTGTCACCCGCACCTGAACTCATAGGGTGTGTGGAGGGAACGCGGGGAAGTGAAACATCTCATTACCCGCAGGAAGAGAAAACAACCGTGATTCCGTGAGTAGTGGTGAGCGAAAACGGATCTAGGCTAAACCTGTTTCGTGTGATAGCCGGCAGGCGTTGCGGAACAGGGGTCGTGGGACGGCTCGGATGGTTCTGCCGAACTGTCAGGGAGTTATAAAGCGTCGTGTTAGTCGAAGACCATGCGAATGGGTCGCCGTAGCGGGTAACAGCCCCGTAGACGAAAACATGGCGCCTCCCGAGTTGTATCCCAAGTAGCACGGAGCCCGTGAAATTCCGTGTGAATCTGGCGGGACCACCCGCTAAGCCTAAATACTCCCTGGTGACCGATAGCGGACTAGTACCGTGAGGGAAAGGTGAAAAGTACCCCGGGAGGGGAGTGAAATAGTACCTGAAACCGTGTGCCTACAATCCGTCGGAGCTGGGCTTCGGTCTGGTGACGGCGTGCCTTTTGAAGAATGAGCCTGCGAGTTTGCGGTGTGTGGCGAGGTTAACCCGTGTGGGGTAGCCGTAGCGAAAGCGAGTCCTAACAGGGCGTTTCAGTCGCATGTCTAAGACCCGAAGCCGGGTGATCTACCCATGGCCAGGTTGAAGCGCGGGTAAGACCGTGTGGAGGACCGAACCCACCAGTGTTGAAAAACTGGGGGATGAGCTGTGGGTAGGGGTGAAAGGCCAATCAAACCCGGTGATAGCTGGTTCTCCCCGAAATGCATTTAGGTGCAGCGTCGTGTGTTTCTTGCCGGAGGTAGAGCACTGGATGGGCTAGGGGGCCTACAAGCTTACTGAACTCAGCCAAACTCCGAATGCCGGTAAGTGAAGCGCGGCAGTGAGACTGCGGGCGATAAGGTTCGTAGTCGAGAGGGAAACAGCCCAGATCGCCAGCTAAGGCCCCTAAGCGTACGCTAAGTGGAAAAGGATGTGGAGTCGCACAGACAACCAGGAGGTTGGCTTAGAAGCAGCCATCCTTGAAAGAGTGCGTAATAGCTCACTGGTCAAGTGATTCCGCGCCGATAATGTAGCGGGGCTCAAGCGTACCGCCGAAGCTGCGGCACTCACATGTTTGCCTAACTGTCTCCTTTGGGGGTGGTTCAGGTGTGTGGGTGGGTAGGGGAGCGTCGTGTGGCGTGTGAAGCGGCGGGGTGACCCAGCCGTGGATGCCACGCGAGTGAGAATGCAGGCATGAGTAGCGAATGACGGGTGAGAATCCCGTCCGCCGGATGACCAAGGGTTCCTGGGGCAGGTTCGTCCGCCCAGGGTGAGTCGGGGCCTAAGGCGAGGCCGACAGGCGTAGTCGATGGATAACGGGTTGATATTCCCGTACCGGCGCTGGTGCGCCAGTACCGAACCCTGCTGTACTAACCTTCTGTCGTGGTGGCCTTCGGGTTGCCTCGGTGGTGGGGATCTTGGTGGGTAGTAGGTAAGCGATGGGGTGACGCAGGAGGGTAGTCCATCCCGGGCGGTGGTTGTCCCGGGGTAAGCGTGTAGGACGTCAGGTAGGCAAATCCGCCTGGCATGTGTCTGAGACGTGATGCCGAGCCGATTGTGGCGAAGTGGATGATCCCATGCTGTCGAGAAAAGCCTCTAGCGAGTGCCAGGGCCGCCCGTACCCGAAACCGACACAGGTGGTCAGGTAGAGAATACCGAGGCGATCGAGTGAACTGTGGTTAAGGAACTCGGCAAAATGCCCCCGTAACTTCGGGAGAAGGGGGGCCACTACCGGTGATGACACATGCTGTCTGAGCTGGTGGGGGCCGCAGAGACCAGGGGAAAGCGACTGTTTACTAAAAACACAGCTCCGTGCGAAGCCGTAAGGCGATGTATACGGAGTGACGCCTGCCCGGTGCTGGAACGTTAAGGGGACGGGTTAGCTCTTCGGGGCGAGGCTCAGAACTTAAGCGCCAGTAAACGGCGGTGGTAACTATAACCATCCTAAGGTAGCGAAATTCCTTGTCGGGTAAGTTCCGACCTGCACGAATGGCGTAACGACTTTCCTGCTGTCTCGACCACAGACTCGGCGAAATTGCACTACGAGTAAAGATGCTCGTTACGCGCGGCAGGACGGAAAGACCCCGGGACCTTTACTGCAGCTTGATATTGGTGTTCGGTCCGGCTTGTGTAGGATAGGTGGGAGACTGTGAACCTGAGACGCCAGTTTCAGGGGAGTCACTGTTGAAATACCACTCTGGTCGTGCTGGATGTCTAACCTGGGTCCGTGATCCGGATCAGGGACAGTGTCAGGTGGGTAGTTTAACTGGGGCGGTTGCCTCCTAAAGAGTAACGGAGGCGCCCAAAGGTTCCCTCAGCCTGGTTGGCAATCAGGTGTCGAGTGCAAGTGCACAAGGGAGCTTGACTGTGAGACCGACGGGTCGAGCAGGTGCGAAAGCAGGGACTAGTGATCCGGCGGTGGCTTGTGGAAGCGCCGTCGCTCAACGGATAAAAGGTACCCCGGGGATAACAGGCTGATCTTGCCCAAGAGTCCATATCGACGGCAAGGTTTGGCACCTCGATGTCGGCTCGTCGCATCCTGGGGCTGGAGTAGGTCCCAAGGGTTGGGCTGTTCGCCCATTAAAGCGGTACGCGAGCTGGGTTTAGAACGTCGTGAGACAGTTCGGTCCCTATCCGCCGCGCGCGTAGGAGTCTTGAGAAGGGCTGTCCCTAGTACGAGAGGACCGGGACGGACGAACCTCTGGTGTGCCAGTTGTCCCGCCAGGGGCATGGCTGGTTGGCTACGTTCGGAAGGGATAACCGCTGAAAGCATCTAAGCGGGAAGCTCGCTTCGAGATGAGGTCTCCCACAGGGTTAACCTGGTAAGGCCCCCGAGAGATGATCGGGTTGATAGGCCAGATGTGGAAGCACAGCAATGTGTGGAGCTGACTGGTACTAATAGGCCGAGGGCTTGTCCTACAAAGATGCTACGCGTCCACTGTGCGGTTCCCGAGGAACGGCAGACCACCCCCCACTCGCCGTGGGGGGAGTGGTGTCGATAACTCGATAGTGTTTCGGTGGTTTTGGCGGAGAGGGTACGCCCGGTCCCATTCCGAACCCGGAAGCTAAGTTCTCCAGCGCCGATGGTACTGCTCGGGAGGCCGGGTGGGAGAGTAGGTCACCGCCGAACAATCATTGACGGAAGGCCCGTCGTCCCC
>NZ_JASNFO010000088.1:0-66676 GCF_032027725.1 Pseudofrankia coriaricola
GAACGACCAGCTCAAAACCCATCTACGCGGCCCCGGCAGGGTGCTGCGTTCCCGACTGCCCGAGCTGGCCGTCCAGGAGATGTGGGCCTGGCTGATCGTCCAGTACGCGCTCACCGCCCTGATCGCCCACGCAGCCGAGGCAGCCGACATCGACCCCGACCGGGTCGGCTTCGCCCGAACCCTGCGCCTCGTCCGCCGTTCCGCCACCGGGACGGCGGACATTCCCCCCTGACGACTGGCACGCCCAGCTACCCCGGTTCCACGCCGAGATCACCCGCACGCTCAACCCACCGCGGCGCCACCGCACCTGCCCCCGCGTCGTCAAACGCCCCCGCCACAACAGCTACCGCGTCAAGAAACGCGACGAACCCGCCTCAATCCGCCATCCAGGCCCGCCAACGATCCGGCTCCACCCGCTCGCCCCACGCGCAGCATGACCACATCCCGGAAAGATCAAACTACGCTTCACGGCATTGGGTCCGGACCCGACTCCTGCCGCAGCCCCTCGGTGAGTACCTTGACTGCGGTCTTCGTAGCCGCGTAGACGCCCTGCGGGGACTTCACGACATACGCCGCGGTCGAGGCCACATTTACGAATTGGCCCGAACGCTGGCGCCGGAACACGGGCAGCGCCGCCGCGATCCCGTTGAGCACTCCGGTGATGTTCGTCGCCACCATCGCGTCCCAGTCGTCCTGCCGCATGTCATCGAACGGCGACACCGTCATGGTGCCGGCGTTGGAGACGAGGACGTCGAGCCGCCCGTGCCGCTCGACCGCCGTGCCGACGAGCCGGACGAGATCGTCACGGCGAGTCACGTCCATGACCATTCCGGTCGCATCACCGCCGCTCGCGATAATCCGGTCGACTACCTCTTTGAGCCGGTCCTCCCGTCGCGCGCCCAGCACGACCCTGGCCCCTCGCGCCCCGAGGTGTTCTGCGGTCGCGGCACCGATGCCGCTGCTCGCGCTAGTGATCGCGACGACTGCTTCGTCGATTCGCGCATGCATGTGAAGTCCGACCTTCCGATCACCGCCGGTACGCTGGAACCGGACGGATGTCCAGATCGACGGTAGTGGACAGGTGTCCGCTTGTCGAGAGGGGTGACGTTGCGCGCGGACGCGAGGCGGAACAAGGAACGGATTCTCGACGTCGCTCGCGCGGCGCTCAGTGCCGGGCAGACGCCGACCATGGCCGCGGTCGCGCGGGCGGCCGGCGTGGGTCAGGGGACGCTGTACCGGCACTTCCCGACGTGGCAGGACCTCGTGATGGAGGTGCATCGCGCGGACATGGCGGAGCTCGTCGATGCCGCGCCGAAGCTGCTCGAGCAACAGCCGCCGGTCGAGGCGCTGGCTGCCTGGCTGAGTCAGCTCGCCGAGTACGGTCGGATCAAGAAAGGCCTGAGCGATGCCATGCACGCCGCGATGCGTGAGCAGTTCGCCGGCGAGGAGCACTACCCGGATCTGGCGCCGATCGACCTCATCCTCGATGCGGGCAAGGCAGACGGCAGCATCCGCGGCGACGTCTCCGGAGAGGACGTGCTGCTGCTAGTTGGGTTCCTCTGGCGCCTGGACCTGACCGCCGACCGCGACGAGCGCTCCACGCGACTCCTGCGCATCGTGCTCGACGGGTTGCGGGCGAGGACGTGAAGGCGGCCTGGGACGTGAAGGCACAGGACAAGATCTTCGAGAGCCTGGGCGGTGACTTCTTCCAGGAGGTCCACCGGTTGGACGCGCGATCTGAATGCGTCCTGGCCGCGCCTCGCGACCGGATATCCGGCGGCACGGCGCCGGTAGAGGACGGTGGCGGTGGGGACGAAGATGATCAGTAGTCCGATGACCAGATCGGGGTCGCGTGGACGGGGTGCTGCATGGGCCACGCGTCGATCGAGGCCGCTGGGTTGGGGTTGCCGAGCAGTTCGCGGGCGGCGGCGGTGACGGCGCTGATCGGGTTCCAGGTGGTGAGGTCGCGCAGCCAGGGGGTCATGCGCTGGGTGGGGACCAGGGCGTTGGATACGAAGACGATCGGGAGCAGCAGGAGCAGGCCCAGGGCTTGGGCGGTCTCGACGCCCTTGCTGGCCAGGCCCAGGCAGGCGCATCCCCAGGAGACCGCGTAGCCGAGCTCAGCGCGCTCGCGGCCGATCTCGTGCGCCAGAACGCGGGCGTCGCGCAGCGACTGCCTGCGACCAGGTGGCTACGACATCCGGTCAATGTGATAGCGCCACGTTGCCGTGTCGGCGCAGCAGCATCCGCCAATTGGCGGATCCAGGCGACGGATCTGCGAATAATCGTCGGTAACGGCAGCTCGCGCACTTAGGAAAACTGACCCGGCGCGCCAATGTTGCGCATGTCGCGATGTTACGACCGCCGGAGGTCAGGATGGGTACTGCGATCGACGGTTCCGCCATTGACAAGGTTCTGAAGGACGCTGTCGCCACGGGCGTTGTTCCGCATGTGGCGGCGATCGCGGCTGATCGGGACGGGATCATCTACGAGGGTGGAGCGGGGGTCCGGATTGTAGGTGAGAACCATGACCCGGTAACCACTGCGACTCATTTCCGCATCATGTCGATGACCAAGATGGTGTGTACCACGGCCGCGCTGCAGCAGATGGAGCGAGGTGAGCTGGAGTTGGACGCGCCCGTCGACACCTACTGTCCACAGTTCGCTGACGTGAGGGTGTTGGAGGGTTTCGACGGGGATACTCCGAAGCTCCGCGCCGCCCGCGGCCGGGCCACGGTGAAGCAATTGATTACTCATACCTCTGGGTTAGGTTACTGGTTCTGGAACGCCGACCTGGTTCGCTTCGAGAAGGTGACTGGGGTGCCCAACGTGGTCCCAGGCTCGGCGGAGGCGTTCAAGGCCCCGCTGGTGGCCGATCCGGGAACCGAATTCGTGTACGGCATCAACACCGACTGGTTGGGCAAGGTCGTGGAAGCGGTCGCGGGCAAAACTCTCGACGTGGTAATCAAGGAGGGGGTGACCGGTCCGCTCGGGATGAACGACACGATGTTTCGATTGGACGAAGCGCGTACCGCCAACTGCGTCACGGTTCATGTCAAAGGCGACGACGGTACGTGGAGTTCAGCCGGCGAGATCCTGAACCAGAATCCGGACTGGTGGGCCGGGGGCCACGGCTTGTACTCGACGCCGCGGGACTACGTCCAGTTGGAGCGCGCGCTGTTACGGGGCGGAGAGCTGGACGGGGAAAGGATACTTCGCCAGGAAACGGTCGACGCGGCGTTCGCCAACCAGATCGGTGACATCGACTTTCCGGCCGAGATCCCGAGCGCCGACCCACCGATCACCGACGCGTTGCGGGTCGGACCGGGCTGGAAGTGGGGCTACGGCCTGTTGCTGAACACCCAGGACGTGCCCGGGCGGCGACGGGCCGGCACGGGTGCCTGGGCCGGCCTGTTCAACACCCACTTCTTTGTCGACCGTACGACGGGAGTGTGCGCCTCGATCTACACCAATTCGCTACCGTTCATCTCTGAACACGAGGCGTGGAAGACCCATGTCGACTTCGAGGCGGCACTCTACTCCTGCCTGTAACCGCTCCTCCCTGTAACCGCAGCTGTGGCCCGCGGTGACCGGCGAGGACGACGACCTCGCCGGTCACGGTGGAGGCGCCGCCGCGCGTCGGCGGCGCCGGCATGATGAACTGAGGCCTACCAGGACGATCGAGAGGCCGGGCGCGATGCCGACCGTCGCACGACCCGAGTTCGACCCGGAGCTGAAGGCCGGGCTCGCGGTAGTCGGTGGCGTTTTCCCACCCACTGTCACCGTCGACCTCATCGCCTTCATGCGTAAGTCCTACGCGTCGCCTCCGATCGAGGAAACACTGCGGGGGCGCGCGATCGAACGCCGGGACGAGACCATCCGGGGCCACCGCGGCGACGCCGTCGGCGTCTCGGTGCTCCGACCTGTCGGCGTCACCGAGCCACGCCCGGGTGTCGTCTTCGTGCATTCGGGCGGGCTGATGTTCGGCGACCGGTTCAGCGGTGCCGATCTCGTCCTCAACTGGGTCGACAAGTTCGGCGCCGTGCTCGTCACAGTGGAGTACCGCCTCGCCCCGGAGTTCCCCGACCCGTACCCAGAGAAGACTGCTACGCAGCCCTGGAGTGGGTCGCAGCAAGCGCCGAACGGCTCGGGATCCGCCGCGACCGCATGATGGTGGCCGGGGCGAGTTCGGGCGGTGGGCTGGCCGCCGGAATGGCCCTCGCCGCCCGGGACCGCGGCGGGCCGCGGCTGTGCGGTCAGGTGCTCGACTATCCGATGCTCGACGACCGCGGCATCACCCCCTCGACCAACCAGTTCGACGGCGTCGGGGTGTGGGACCGCGTCAGCAACGAAACGGGCTGGACCGCACTGCTCGGCGACGCCCGCGGCGGACCTGACGTGTCCGAGTACGCGGCGCCCGCGCGAGCTACCGACCTGCGAGGTCTGCCCCCGGCGTTCATCGACGTCGGCGCGGCCGAGATCTTCCGCGACGAGGCGATGGCGTACGCCGACCGGCTGTGGACCGCCGGCGGGAACGCCGAGCTGCACGTGTGGGCAGGCGGGTTCCATGCCTTCGACATCTTCGCTCCGCACACCATGGTGGGACAAGGGATGATTCGCACCCGCGACGCTTGGGTGGAGAAGATCCTCGCCGACTGACCCGGCGGCCGACTACTACGCCCCGTACTGTGACGCAGGACACTAAATCGGCGCTCAAGGGGTTGGGTGAGTAGACGTGCAGGAGCTGCTGGGTCGCATCGCAGCACTCGACCCCCAAGCAAGTTTGAGCCTGCGGGTCATCGCCTGCTTCGACGAGCTGATCGTGGGCAACGTCAACACCCGCGGCCTGCTCGGCGCCGCCGCGTCGCTGGCTGGCTGCGACGCCGGGTTCTGCCAGGAACTCCCGCCGCGCGCACTCCGCGTCACCGCCAAAGGTGCACTGGTCGCGGACGGCCCGCCGTGTCCGACCTCTGCCGTCACCTCCGAGGGCATCACCGTCTGGTTGGACCGCACCGGGCCCGCCCACGCCAACGACGCGATCATCCTCGAACGACTTGCCCTGGCCGTACGTGTCCGCCATGGCCGGGGCCGGCGCGACCTGGAGAGCCGCCGCGAATTAGGCCTGCTGGTCGACGGTACGGTGCCGGTCGAGGAACGTAGCCTCGCCGCCGCTCGCCTCAACCTCGTGAGCGGGGCGCGCTACCGCATCGTCGCCGCACCGCTGTTCGCCGTCTGGGAGAGCCACCCAACTGGGGCCGAAGACGTCGTCGCCACCCCGTTCGGCCCCGTTCACGCCCTCGTCGTGCCCCACGACCACGAACCCGTCGCCGCCACCCCATCCGGCACCGGGCTCGCGGCTCGCGTGGAGAACCTGCATCGCTCGTTCAGCACCGCGGTGGTTGCGCTCAGGCTGTGCGAACCGCCGCGCATCCCTTCCGTGCAGGCCGACCGCTACGGCGGCTTGGTCGGCCTGCTTGCCGACGCCCCCACCGACACCGATCTGCCCGACGTCGACTCCCTCGACCAAGTCATGACCCACGTATGGGGGCCAACCACCCTCGACGCCCTGGTCCGCGCCGGATCCGTCCGACAAGCCTCTCGACTCGCCGGAGTCCATCACAGCACCCTGCAAGCCCGGCTCGACGCGGTGACCGAGCTGATGGGCTTCGACCCGTTCGACGGCATCGGCCGCACGCGACTCGGCATCGCATACCTCATCTGGCGGCTCAGAAACTCTCGAGTGCTCGACCTGCCAGCACCGACCTACAGCGACTCGAAAACCCGGTGAGCCGGACGTGCCCCAGATAGGTGGGCGCCACCTCGGTCGCGGGGTCGATCGTTTTCAGGTAGGTGGCGTTCTTCAGCCACCAGCTTTGAGTATCTCGTAGAGAACGGTCCAGTTCTCGGTGCCGCGGCCCGCGGTGACGGCCCGGTCGTAGTGCGCCTTGACGGCTTTGGGTAGCCGGGTGTCGATGCCGGCCTTCTCACTCGTCCACACGATGTGGTTCGCTGTGGCGCCCATCATCCGCGCCGTGCTGAGGTCGCCGGGGTGTTCGCCGGCCTCCAGGCGCCGGGCCAGGTCCCGTCCGTCTCCGATCATCGTCGGGATGTCGGTGAGGGAGTTCAGCGCGCCGGGTAGGAAGTCGGCGGCCGGCACACCGGCCGCGGTGACGAGCGCGGTGGCGTGCAGCAGGCTTGACAGAGCGGTGAGGAAGACGTCGAGGTACGCCTGGTAGAAGAGCTGGGCCAGGCCTGGGTCCTCCCCGAGGTACCTGGGCTCGCCGATCAGTCTGAGCGTCGGTTCGTGTACGTCGAACACCGCACGGGGCCCGCTGTAGAACACATGTGCCCCAGGGCCGCCCACGGCGGGAGCGGGAACCATGACGCCTCCTGTCACGAAGCTCGCTCCGTGTCCGGCCGCCCATTCCGCCGCATCCCGAGAGGCGTCGGGCGTGTCCGAACTGAGATTGACCAGGACCTTGCCGGCAAGAACACCTGAGGGTCGCGAACTCTCGGCGACCGGGCCGAGGATGTCGTACATCGCCTGGTAGTCGGTGAGGCTGAGGACGGTCAGCTCACTGGCGGCAACCGCGGCTGTCGGTGTGGGCGCCATCGTCGCGCCCCTGGCGATGAGGTCGTCGGCGCGCCCCGCGGTGCGGTTCCACACCGTCACCGGATGGCCGGAGCCCAGCAGGGACGCGGCGATCGCTCGACCCATCGGGCCAAGGCCGATGACCGTCACGGAGGACAGACCGCCCTCGCCGCTCATCGGGCCTTCCTGAGCTCTTCGAAGATGCGGGCGGTGCCCTGCCGGCCGTAGCCGGCGGCGATCTGCCGGCGCACGATGTCAAGCACGGGCCGCAGCACCTCGACATTGACGCCCTGGTCGAGGCTGGCCGTCACCAGCGAGGCCAGTGCGGCTTCGGTGAACTCAAGGCTCTGCTGGCCCGCCCCGGCGTAGTCCTCGGCGTCTACTGTGGCGGCGAGGCCGGCCAGCTGGCCGGTCATGGCAGCGAGGAAAGGTGTCTGCCGTCGGGCGAACTCGGCCGCCGACACGCCCTCGACACCGACCATCGCCGCGCCGTGCAGAAAACCGGCGAACATCGTGTACATCCCGACGAGCATCGCCAGGTCGCGCAGCGAGGCCATACCGGGGTCGGTCCCGAAGTAGTCGCTCTGCCCCCACAGATCGAGCAGTTCCCGGTTCTCCTCGAAGGCGGCCTCGGGGCCGCTGTAGAAGATCGCCGCACCCGGACGCCTGATCATCTCAGGTACGGCCATGATCGCGCCGTTCAGGTAGGTGATGCCGTGCTCCGTCGCCCAGGCCGCGAGCTCGCGGGCCTGGTTCGGTGTTGTTGTCGTCAGATTGATCACGGTGCGTCCGGCCAGGCTGGCGGCGACCGGATCGACCACGGCGTGCACCGACTGATGGTCGAACAGGCACACGACGATCAGTCCGTCGCCGGTGATCGCCTCTTCGACGGTCTTGGCGATGGTGGCGCCACGCTCGCCGAGTGCCCCTGCTCTGCCCGGGGTGCGGTTCCACACCACGGAGGGTCGGCCGGCGTCGAGAGCCGCGGCGGCGAGCGCGCTGCCCATCGCGCCCAGGCCCAGGAAGGTCGTACGGGTCGTCATGGATCGTCCCTTGCTTCGCTCGGTGGTCTGACTGGCGTGCCGTCCCGACCCTCCCCGCTAAACTTTCCCACCGGCAAGTACCTACTATTTTGTTCGATACTTACCCGGAAGTGAGTGTCCAGCTAGGCGAGGTGGAGGGTCTGATGGTGACGAGCGCGAGGCGCGGTCCATACGTCTGCGGCATCGACGCCGGTATGGACGTGGTGTCAGGGAAGTGGAAGTCGCTGATCCTCTGGGAGCTGAACAACCACGGCGCCCGGCGGTTCGGAGAGCTGCGGCGCGGCCTTCCCGGCGTCAGCGAGAAGATGCTCATCCAGCACCTGCGCGAGATGGAAGAGGACGGCCTCGTCCACCGCGAGGTGTATCGCGAGGTCCCACCCAGGGTCGAGTACTCCCTCACCGAGCACGGCACGTCACTCAACGAGGCCCTCCGCTCGCTGGGCGAGTGGGGGAAACGACGTCGCGAGCGCCTCGCCGCCAAGGACACGCTCGAATCCGCGTAACCAGCCGCGCCTCGCTGCCCATGATCCCCACGATCATGGTGACGAGACGGACCGGAACCGCCGGAACCACCAGGTTTCAGGAACTGGCCGCCGTAGAGTTAGAGAACCAGCGCCTCGACCCCCGGCCCGTACTGGACCGGGACGCCACCCCGACGGGTGCCACCGCCCGCGTCCGGGTGCCGCAGCAGGCACACTCCCGCTCGACGAGCCGGTGCTCGACGACCTGCGTCACCGGCGCGCCCAGCAGCGGATCCCCGCAGCCCCCGCACACCGCGGGCTCATGCACGACGGTCCGGGCCCCGTCGTCGACCAGCTTCAGCGTCGAGCCGTCATGCCGGTCCTGCCCACCCGGCCTGCGCCCGGTCTTCCTCCGCAGCGACCTCGGCTCGGGCTTGGCCAGCCCGTCCGAAACGGTGCGTGTCATGGTGATGGGGTTGAAAGTGCGACCTCGACCCGGTTGCGTCCGCTACTCTTGGCCCGGTATAGCTGGGCGTCGGCAAGTTCGACCAGGTCAGCGGGGCCCACGCCGCGGGTGGGAATGATGCTCGCGACGCCGACGCTCACAGTGACGACGTGCTCGGCGGTGAACGGGTGTGGTTCGGCCATCTCCTCGACGGCGGAGCGCAGGCGGTGGGCGATTCGTGCGGCAATGTCGAGTTCGGCGCCGGGCATCACGACCGCGAACTCCTCGCCCCCGTACCGCGCGGCCAGGTCGGTGCCGCGGGTGTTCCTGGAAAGGCATGCGGTGACGCGTTGAAGGCACCGGTCACCGGCGGTGTGTCCGAAGTTGTCGTTATAGGGCTTGAAGTGGTCGATATCGATCATTGCCAGTGCGATGGGTGCCGCCGGCTGCGTCGCCCGGTACCATTCGGCGTTGAGGACCTCGTCAAGGCGTCGCCGGTTGGCCAGCCCTGTCAGAGGATCGGTAATCGAGAGCTGCTCCAGCCGCTGGTTGGCGGCGGCGAGCTGCTGGGTTCGCTCCGCGACCTTGCGTTCCAGCGACGCATAGATCTGGGCGTTGTCGAGGGAGACCGCTAGCTGCCCGGCGATGAGCATGATCCCTTCGAGGCGTTCCGTGGAGAAGGCCCCCCGGATCATCCGGTTCTCCAGCAGCAGCATCGCTCCCAGTCGGCCCCGCGTCATGATGGGAACAGCGAGCATTGAGCAGCGCTCGGGGTCGGCGAAGTAGGGGTCGCGGTTGAACCGGTCGTCATGGGTGGCGTCGTCAACGACAACGGGTTCGCGGGTACGCTCTGCGTACCGGATGACCGATGCTGGAAGCAGGCGCCGCTGGCTGGCTTCCGGGAGCGAGAGAATCCGACCGTCGTCCGCGGGCATCGACCACCTGGATTCCTGTTGGTCGCTCAGCAGAAGACGGACACCGGTGGCGCCAGTCATCGCCGACAGGATTCCTACGACCTTGGCCCGCAGACCTTCGATGCTGGTCTCGGAGCTGAGCGCCTGGGAAGCGGCGACGATGCTGAGCAGATCGATGATGCCGGTCGTGACGGTGGAGCGGCAGACCGCTGGTTCCCCCGGTGGCGGCGCCGCTGGCTCAGCACCAGCGGGCTCGGCGCGTAGCATCGGGAAGGCCCAGTCTAGCTGACTGACCTTCGCGTTCGCGCCCCAGGCCAGGTATTCGCGGCGCGCGGCGGCGAGCATCGCACTGCCGGCTTCCTCCATGCCAAATGTAAGGTAGAACCGCGCACACCGTTCAAGGATCAGTGCGCGGTGCCACGGGCGTACTCGTACTGAGGCGTCGCGCTGTGCCACGTCGTACGTATAAGCCGCCTCCTGGAAGTCACCGGCGACCCAGGCCCGTTCCGCCTTCACCAGGCGCAGCAGGTGCAAGAAGTTAACCGGCGCGTCGGCCGCGCGCGCGGCCAGCCATTCGATCGACTTGTCGAGCTCGGTCAACAGGGAGCCACGCCGACCCGTTTCGGCCGAGCGGGCCTGCCAAGCCAATGCCAAGGCCCGTAGGAGGTGCGCATTTGCCATCGCATAGATGGGCTCGACGTACGGCAACAGAGGTGTCACGGCTGTCATGTGCCTGGCCAGCTCAACCGGGTCATCGAGGATGGCCGCGGCAAGCGCCCGGGTGATGTGGCGGGCGGCGGCGTAGGGGCTGTCGGCCAGCCCGCCCAGTACGGCAGCCTCATCGGCCGCCGACTCGGCGACCTCGCCGCGCAGCAGCCTCGCCAGCTGGCGGTATACCAGGAACAGCTCCTCCGCGTGACCGTTGCCGGTGCGCCTGGCGAACGCCAATGCTTCGTCGATCTCGGCGACAAACACGCCAAGCGATGGTGCGCAGTCCAGGAGGTTATAGATCAGTACGTAGTGGGTCCAGCATGCGCTCTGCAGATCACCGGCCTGTATCAGGCCCTCCAGCGCGCGATGCGCCTCTGAGACGTTTTCCTCGAGCGATTCGAACCAGTGGCCGGCACTCATCAAATACAGAAACTCCGCCCGCCATACGTCAGGCTCGTAACCGCGTTCCCGGCCGACCGTGAGGATCCGCCGCATCATGCGGTACCCGGTGCGGTAGTCGTGCCTGCGAGCTGTGACGACCAACGCCGCATGAGCGGCGGGGCCGAGCAGGGTGGGATCCGGGCCGTACCGTGTCCACATCTCCAGCGTCTCCACGGTCAGCCAGGCCATTATCGTCTGGTCGCAGTAGAACGCCGGGGCCATGAGTCGGTTGATGAGATTGATGGTGCCCAGGCGCGAGCGGTCAGCGATTCTCGGTCGTCGCCGATCGTCGGCTTCGCTGGTCTCGTCGAGCCATCGGTACAGCGCGTCGAGCCTCCGGTCTATCTCCTTGTCGATGTGGCCCCGGTCGGGGGCGGCGAGACCGAGCTGCCGCAACTGGTCGAGGCCAAGCCGTACCGCCTCGGCGGGGCGGCCCTGATCGGTGAGGCTGCTGACCTGCACGACGGTGGCGGCCGTGCGTTCCGCGGGGTGAGTGCAGAGCCTGCTGATGGTTTGGTACTCCTCGTCGGCCTCTTCCAGCCGGCCGAGGCCGTAAAGGGCGGCGTGCCGGTCGGTGTGGACCATGATCCGTTGTTCCACGTCGGCCGTATCGACGAGTGGAATTGCCGCGGCCAGGAACCTTTCGACCAGCGAGTGGTTGCTCAGCAGCTTTGCCTCGTCCGCGGCCTGCTTGAAAAGCCTGACCACCAGCTGGCGCTCCTCAGCGGCGTGCACGGCGTCGATCACATGCAGGTACTGCTCCGCCGCAACCACGGAGAACTCGTGTTGGCCAGCCAGGCGTCGGGCCAAGCGCAGCCGCGTGGCGCGCTGTGTCTGCGAGGTGAGGCCGCGCAGTATGCTTTCCTGCGCCCGATCGTGGTGAAACCGCAGGCTCGCCGGGTCGCCGGGCTCCAGCACCAACAGGCCATCGGCGAACGCGGGGGCGAGCCGCCGGGAGAGATCGTCGGTTGGCAGCGCGGTAGCGGCCTCCAGGACATCCAGCTCCACCTGACCGGCCAGGCACGCCATCACCGCCAGCACCTCCCTGGTGTCCGGTGGCAACAGGGAGGTACGGGTGACCAGCAGGTCGGTAACGTCCATGCGGCCCAGCTGGCGGCGCAGCGTCTCCCGGTCCCATCGCCATCCGCTTTCGCTGGGGGCCAGCGCGCCGCCGTGGCGCAGCGTGTTGAGCAACTCCAGCGTGTTGTACGGATTGCCCGCGCTGGTTGGCGCGATCGTCCCTGCCAGCTCGGCCGCAGGCCGCGGGGCCAGGTGTAGCAGGTCGGCCACCATAGCCGCCTGACCCCGTGGCGAGAGGCTACCCAGCCACACATGGTGCGGCCCGGCTGGCTGGCGACGCCACCGGGCGAGCATCCGCGTGAGCGGGTGGGCGGCGTCCACACCGCGCTCCCTGTAGGCGCCGACGAGCAGCAGCCCCTCAATCTGTTCTTCACCGCCGAATATCAGGTCGACGAAGCCGAGCGGTGTCCGCCCGGCCCACTGAAGGTCGTCGAGGAACAACACGACCGGCCGTTTCCGGGACGCGACGGCACGCATTATTGCGATCACGGCGCGTGATACTCGGGCCTGCGCGGTCATCGGATCGCCCGGCTCCGGGGGGACCTTCAGCAACGTCGCGACCTCGGGCACGACCGCGGCCGCCAGCCCGGCGTTAGGTCCCAATCCACTACGCATCCGGTCCCGCACCTCGGCCAAGTTGTCCTCCGGTTCGGCCAGCAACAGCCGACCCAATGCGCGAAATGCCTGTCGGATCGCGTCGTGCTCCTGGTCGCGGCGAAACTGGTCGAACTTGCCGGCCACGAACCAGCCGTCGCTGCCGGCCACGATCGGCCGCAGCTCGTTGACCAGGGACGTCTTACCCACCCCCGGCGCACCGGCGACTAGGAGCCCACAGCAACGGCCGGCCATCGCATCGGCGAACACAACGCCCAGCTCGCCGACTTCCCGGTCACGCCCGGCCAGCCGGGACGTCGACAGCGGTCGCGAGGGGAAATCGTGCTCGCCGGGACGCAGCACCGTGGCTCCCCGCTGCAGCAGGAACAGATCATGCAGCAGCCCGTCGGCACTCTGGTATCGATCGTCCGGCTCCTTCTCAAGCAGATGCATGATGATCGCCGACGGCGCGGCCGGGACCGCTGGGTTCACCGCCGCCGGCGGTGCCGGCAGCCGCGCGAGATGGTCATGAATGATCCGCAGGGGGTCGCCGGTGCCGAACGGAGGCGCGCCGGTTGCCAGCTCGTAGAGGGTGGCTCCGACCGCGTATAGATCGGCGCGCTGGTCGACCGGGCGACCGCTCCGGCCGGTCTGCTCCGGCGCGAGGTAAGGGATCGTCCCGACAATCTCCTTGGATGGCATGAATCCTGGCCGGACCGTCACGAACGTCGTAGCCACAGCGAAGTCGATCAGACAAAGTGCGTCCTGGCCCCTGCTGACGACGATGTTCGCTGGGTTGATATTCCGATGCACCACGCCGTGGCGGTGCATCCCCGCCACGGCGCGTGCAAGCGACCCGGCCAGGCGGATCAGCTCGGCAGGATCCAGCGGGGTGGCGCGCTCGGACAGAACGGTGCCGCCGAGGTCCTCGAGCAGGACGGACCCCTGGCAGGGCGGCCGTCCAGCCGCCAGTCGCACGACCCCCTCGACCCCGGACAGCCGCTCAAGGATGTCGATCTCATGCCGCAACCGTCGCTGCGCGTTCGGCCCCAGCGGTTCCTTCCGGATCACGCTTCCATCTGGGAACACCAGTCGAGACACCCGAGTCCGCTCTGTCTCGTGGAGCAGCTCCGTCCGCGTCACCGCCGCCGGCGGATCCCGGCTCGGCGTCGTTCGCTTGAATCCCATCCGCCAATCCCCCGGCATCGTCCCGGCGAGCTCACCTGTTCGGTCTGCCCCCAATCACAGCGACGGCAACGCGACGATCGTCCCGATCGCGAACCTGCGCGCCGAGCCGAGCGCCCTGGGGCTGACTGTCGTCTCCAAGCAGCGGGCCGAACGGCACAACGGCCAGGATGTCGTCACCGCCGCGGTCCTCCCGATCAACGCGGCTCTGATCGGCGGGGAGGACCTGGCCTGGCGACCGGCCCCGCCGTCGCGCGCCCGCGCGCTGCTGCGCACGATCGCTTTCAACGCGAGCGTCCCGGTGCTCGCGTTGGCCTACCTTGTGGACCGGACGATCTCCTGATTCGCCGGTCACGTGCTTTACCTTGACACAATGTCAAGGTGTCCACTGGGTGCAGGAGGTGGTCCCGATCAACACGACAAACGGAACCCCGCAGAACACCCGCGTGGCCAACGCCCTGGGCGCCAAGGACTCGTCGGTTCGGCTTCAGGCGGCTCTGGCGGTCGGCTCGAACCCGGACGCCGGCCTTCTCGAGACGCTCGTCGAGCGGTGCGCGGTCGAGCCGGACTTCTTCGTGCGAGACACGCTGTCCTGGGCGCTGACCCGCCTGTCGCCGGAGATCACCCTGCCCCGGATCCGCCAGGAACTCGACTCCGAGCGCACTCAGGCCCGCAGTCAGGCGTTGCACACGCTCACCAAGATCGGCGACAAGCGCGCGTGGGCCTGGATCACGCGCGACATGCTGCGCGACGCCGACGACGAGGTCGCGCGGACCGCGTGGCGTGTCGCGGTCGCCCTCGTACCCGAGGACGAGAAGAAGGACCTGGCCGACGAACTGGTCGTGCAGCTCGGCCGCGGCGACCGCAATGTGCAGCTAAGCCTGAGCCGGGCCCTCGTCGACCTCGGCAACGTGATCGAGCCCGCCCTGGAGAAGGCCGCGGCGAACCCCGACCCGGCGGTGGCCGCGCACGCCCGTGCCACCGAGTTGCTCCTGCAGGACCCGGAGAGCGGTTTTGACGCGGCCATCGACGAGGCGAAGCGAGTCGTCACTCTCGGCCCGGAACGAGCCGCTGCTGCCGCCGCCGCGGCTGCATCGAGAGTCGCCGAGACTTCGGGGACTGCCGCGACCACGGAGACTGCCGACGTCGCGGAGACCGCCGAGCCCACGGAGACGACCGAGTCGACGGAGGCCGCGAAGGCTGCGGAGACCGCGGATTGCTGATCGGCGATGTGGCCCGCCACTCGGGGGTGAGCACCCGAATGCTTCGGCACTACGACGCCCTCGGGCTGGTGCGACCGAGCGGTCGCACCGCCGGCGGCTACCGTGAGTACTCCGCCGAGGACATCCGCAGGATCTTCCACGTGGAGAGCCTGCGGTCCCTCGGGCTCTCGCTCAAGCAGATCGGGCGCGCGCTGGAGGACCCGGCCTCCACGCCGTCCGCCCTGGTCAGCGACCTCATCCAGTGGACGGAAGACCGCTTGGAGCGGGAACAGGAGCTGCTCAAGCGGCTCCGCGCGATCGATGCGTCGGCGCCCACCGGCTGGCAGGGCGTCCTGCGCATCGTCGAACTCATGCAGGGGCTCAACTCGACCAGCGCCGCGCGCAGGCAGCAGGCCGTCCTGGCCCGGCCGGAGGGCGTGTCGGTTCCCGCCGAACTGCTGGCCGGGGCGGTCCTGGCCGAATCCGACCCCAACGTCGCGGGCGCCCTGCGCTGGGCGCTCGCCCGATCGGGCGGCGACGGCGTGGTGACGCTGGCCGCCGGCGTGCACTCGGAGGACGTCGACATCCGGCGGCGCGCGGTGCTGGCGATCGCCGAGATGTCCGAGGCCCCGGGTGTGACCGCGGTGCTTGCGGACGCGCTCGGGGACCCGGACACGACGGTGCGCAGGCACGCCGCTCTGGCGTTGGGCAGGCGTGGTGTGACCGGGGCAGTGCCGACACTCGTCGGCATGGTGGTCGAGGGCGCAGGCGACGTCGACGCGGCGGAGGCCCTGGGAACGCTGTCCCAGGATCCCGGGTGCGCGGACCGGATCATCACCGCACTGGTCGACGAACTCGCCGCGCACACCGCAAACTCCGCGGTGCGAATACGCCTCGCTCAGGCGCTGGTCGAGCTGCCGGGGACCACCGTGCGGGACGTCCTGCGCCAACTGGCCCACGACGACGACCCCGCTGTCGCCCTCGTCGCCTCGGCCTTCGTCGGAGTTCTCGAAGCACGGTCCCCCGAAGACCGAGGTGACGAGGATTCCTGAAAGCGCGCGACCGAGGCGTCTCGGCCCCCTGTCCCGAAGATATGGGGCTCTTCGCATTTGGCTAGAAGCCGTGATCAGGTGGTCACGGGACGCGCTTGGTCTGGTGTCGCGATGTGTAGCCAGGTTGGGCGGGTGCGGCGGGAGGCGTAGCGGGCGCGGCGCTGTTGGTTGGTCACGTTGGTCAGGCCGAAGGCCAGTTGGTAGCTGAGATCTGGGGAGTCGTCGACGTCCTCACACAGCTACGACAGCTCGGCGTGATTCCCGGAGGCCCTTCAGTCGGGTAGTCGGGGTCGAACGACGTCTGGTCGTACTCCGCGAGGATGAGCATGTCCAGAGCCCTTCCGACCGAGATCAGTCGGGCATCGACAAGAAGCGAGCGAACGCACTCCTGCCAGTTCTCAGCAGCCAACGAGACCTCTCCCTCCTGGAGGATTCGGGTCAGGAAGCACGATCCGCGAGGTCCTCGTGTACGTCAGGCGAAAACGATCTGGAACGATATTCAACAACACCAACATATGTATGCCGAAATTCCGGAGCATCTTTATCACAATCCTCCGGTCGTGAGTTCGAGCCCCCTACAGCCGGCCGCTCACGAACGGCGCCACACCGATCATGGCCGCGGGGCGAACGGAGTACGAGTAGCCGTCCGGCCCAGGTTCGGACGCTGTCTGGGAGGCTTACGCCCGGCGGCGGACGGCCTCGTCCCGCCGCCAGGCACCCATCCTGTGCAGGCGCGGGATGTAGACCGCCAGGAGGATCGATGCACACGGCTGACGTCGAGTACACGTACGAGGATCTGCGTCTGATCGGCGAGCTGTCGGTGGACGACCGCCAGCCCGGCCCACGACCAGCCGTGCTGGTCTGCCACGAGGGGGACGGGCTCAGCGACCACTCCCGGAACAAGGCCCGCCGGCTGGCCGAACTGGGATATGTGGCCTTCGCGCTGGACTACCACGGCGGCGGGCGCAAGCTGGCCCCCGAGGAAGCCGGCCAGCGCTTCGGCAAGCTGGCCGGGGATCCCGCGCGGGTGCGGGCCCTCGGCCAGGCCGGCCTGGACATCCTGCTCAACCATGAGCTGGCCGACCCGGACCGGGTCGCGGCGATCGGCTTCTGCTTCGGGGGCACGCTCGCCCTCGAGCTGGCCCGGGGCGGGGCCGACCTCAAGGCCGTCGTCGGCTTCCACTCCGGGCTCTCGACGACCCGGCCGCAGGACGCCGCGAACATCACCGGTAAGATTCTGGTCTGCATCGGGACCGAGGACCCGATCATCCCGCCCGAGCAGCGCCTCGCGTTCGAGCAGGAAATGCGCGACGGCGGGGTCGACTGGCGGATGAACCTCTACGGCGGCGCCGCGCACAGCTTCACCAATCCCGCCGCCGACGGCTCCCAACTCCCAGCGATCAAGTACAACCAGCACGCCGACGAACGATCCTGGCGAGCCATGACCGACCTGTTCGACGAAGTGTTCTAGACGTCCGGGCGGACACCACAGGCTCCTCCGTTCGCCGGGCGACACGAACGCGCGCTGCCGGGCGGCGAATGCCATGGGAATCGCGCGGCTATCCGACCTATTTCCTCGCCGCGACCGACGTCAACCAGGAGCTGCTCGCCCCAGACGGAACCAGCTCGGGTGCCCTGTGGACGGCGGGCTTGCCGTCCGGGCGCAGTGTCAGCGAGCCGCCGGCCGGGATGCCGAGGGCTTCGGCGGTGCGCCCGTCGAGCCGGCACGTCCTGACCGGGACACGTGACGTGAGCGTGCCACCGAGCGCGAGCGCGAGCGGCTGTCCATCCGTCGCCGGCGTCTCCGGCCCGGTGAGCACGGTCAGGCCAGGCCCCAGGAGGTCGAGGGTGGAGACCCGCCGGGTGGCGCCGGGGTGGGTTGTGGTGATGCCACGGTCCGCGTCGCCGCCCGCCTGGCCGACCCAGGCGTGTGTCACCCGGCCGCCGAGGTCGAAGTCCAGTTCCTCGGCCGGGTCTCGGTAGGAGCCGAAGGACTGCGCGGACAGCGTCGTGTTGCGGCGCCCGACCGGCTCACGCTCGGTCTCGTAGCTGTCCAGCAGTTCGGGGGACGCCCAGCCGAGCATGACCCAGGCGAGTTTCCAGCCGAGGTCGTGGCCGTCGTGGACGGCGGTGTTCAGCCCGGTGCCGCCCCGCGGGGTCATGCGGTGCGCCGCGTCGCCGACGAGGAACACCGCGCCATCACGGTAGCGGCGGGCCATCATCGCGTCGAAGCTGAACGTTCCCGTGCGCAGGATGGTCGGCCGCAGGCCCGGCAGGCCGATCGCCGTCGCGATCTGGTCGGCCAGGGCCTCGTAGGCGGGCGTGGGCGCGTCGGGGTCGCAGTCCTGCCCGAAGATCCAGCGGCCGTCGCCGGCGGGAAGCAGGACGCCGCCCGCCTCCGGGTTGGTGATGGTGTAGATGAGGTGCCGGCGCTCGCCGAGGACGTCCCACAGCGATCCTTCGGGGAGCGGCGCCGTGAACAGGGTCGTGCGGGCGGCGAGCCACGGGGAGCCGAGCACCCCGCGCGGGCCGTCGTCGTCGCCCACCTCGTCCGTCTCGATCCCGATCGCGTTCCGGACCGGGCTGTGGGCTCCGTCGGCGGCGACGAGGTAGGCCGGCCGGCACGCGCTGACCGCGCCGTTGCCGACGTCGCGAAGGGTGGCCTCGACGACGCCGTCGGCCTGGCGCACCGCGACCAGTTCGGTGCCGAACCGCACCTCGACGTGGGCGAATCCGGTGAGGTGGTCGAGCAGGGCCGCTTCCAGGACGTCCTGCGGAACGCAGGCCGGCGCGGTGGGGCTCAGCCGGGACACCACGTCGGGACGCGGCCAGATGGTGTCGAGCGCGGTCCCGTGCGGCGAGACGAGGCTCGGCCCGATCCAGGCCTGCCAGCGGACGTCGACCCCGCCGGCGCGGACCCGCTCCTCCAGCCCCCAGGAACGGATGAGCTCCATGGTCCGGGTGCTGATCCCGGTGGCCCGAGGCAGCGGGGACGACTCGGGCCGGCGCTCCACCACCAGGGTGGGCACGCCGTAGCGGGCGAGCGTGATGGCGGTGGCGAGACCGGCCGGGCCGGCCCCGACGACGAGAACGGTCATGACGACCCTCATTTCGCGAGACAGCTTGTCTTTCATCAGGCATACTGTCTTCTGTCGGGCAGGCCGTCCATCGAATGTAAGGTTGGCGTCATGGCCACCCGGCGGTACGAGCAGCGGCTGCGGGCGCAGAGCGCGGAGCAGACCCGGCGGCGCATCCTCGACACGGTGTACGACCAGCTCCCGAAGATCCCCAGCGTGGACGCGGTGGCCCGCCAGGCCGGGGTGGCCCGTTCGACCGTCTACCTGGTCTTCGGCTCGCGCGCCGGGCTGTTCGACGCCCTGCTGCGCGACGTCAGCGAGCGGGGCGGCTTCGCCGACCTCGTGTTGGCCGTGCAGGACCCGGACCCGCTCACCCATCTGCGCGGCGCCGTCGTCGCCAACACCCGGATCTACGGCCGGCAGCGCGATGCGCTGGTTGCCCTGCGCGCGGAGGCGGCCTCGCTCGAGGGCGCGCTGGAGCGGATGGAGCAGGGCCGCCTGGGCGGGCTGATCCATCTCGCCAACCGGCTCGACGAGCACGGCCTGCTCGCCGTCGCGAAGGACGTGGCCGTCGACGTGCTGTGGACGCTCACCGGCTTCGAGGCGTTCGACGCCCTGCACACCGGCCGCGGCCTGCCGGTGGACGACGTCGCCGCCCGCCTGCTCGTCACCGCCGAGCGCACCCTCCTGCGGGTCCCGCCGGCCGAGGGCGCGCGGGGCTGAGCAGCCACCGCCATGACCTACCCGACCGTGAGGGCCCGGTGACTCGGCCCGCCGCGGCAGGGAAGAGCGAGCACTCCCGCCAGGACTCCATGATCCACGTGAGCCGACGACTCAGGTAGCCCACGCGCCGGACTCGCCGGCGGATACGCCAGGTCAGGTACGCGACACCGGGTGACGCGCTTCGGGCCTACGCTGGGCCGATCGAGGGGTGATCAATGCGGATTCGGCTCCTGGGGGCGTTCGCGGTCGAGATCGACGGCCGTGACATGGCCGCTCGTCCGTGGCGGTTGCGCAAGTCGCGGACCTTGGTGAAGGTACTGGCGCTCGCTCCCGAGCAGCGCACGCACCGGGACCGGCTGCTTGACCTGCTCTGGCCGGACCTGGGTCCGGCGGCGGCGGCCAACAACCTGCACCAGGCTCTGCACGTGGCGCGCCGGGAGCTGGTCGACGCGCGCCGGGACGATGCGGTGCTGGTGATCCGCGACGGCGTCGTCCTGCTGCACGGCGACGGCGCGGTCGAGACCGACGTCGACCGTTTCGGGCGGTTGGCCACGCGCGCCTGGGCCACCCGCCAGGTGACGGACCTTGCCGCCGCGATTGACGGGTATGCCGGGGAGCTCCTGCCCGAGGACCGTTTCGATGACTGGGCGAGAACGCCACGTGAGGACCTGCGCCAGGCCTTCCGCGACCTGCTGGTCGCCCACGCCACGGCGGCGGTCCGGGCCGGGCAGGCGGGTGCGGCGTTGGAATCGCTGCGCCGTGCTGTCGAGGCTGATCCGTTGCACGAGCCCGCCGTGCGTGGCCTCATGCGGCTGGTCGCCGAGCAGGGTCGGCGGTCGGAGGCGCTGGCGCTGTATGAGCGGCTGCGCGAGAACCTGACCGATGCCTCCGGCAGCGACCCGGACCCGGAGTCCCGGCGGCTCTACCGGGAGCTGCTGGCGGGCAGCGTCGACACCGCGGTGGCATCGCGCCCGCTGGCGGCCCGAAGCAACATCCCGCCGCCGTTGACCAGTTTCGTGGGGCGGGAGCGGCAGATCGCCGACGTGCGCCGAGAACTGTCGCGCGCACGGCTGGTCACCCTGACCGGTCCAGGCGGGGTCGGGAAGACCCGGCTGGCTGAGGAGACGCTGCGCGGGCTCGTCGACCGGTACCACGACGGCGTGTGGGTCGTCGACCTCGTGCCGGTGACGACCGCCGAGCGGCTGCCCGACGCGGTCGCCGAGGCGATGGGGCTCGATCCCGCCGCGGGTACCGACCCGATGCGGGCGCTGGTCGGCCGGCTGGCCGCGCGGCAGGTGCTGCTGCTGTTGGACACCTGCGAGCACCTGGTGGAGGCGTGCGCGGATCTGGTCCGGCGGTTGCTGCGCACATGCCCCGAGCTGCGGGTACTGACGACGAGCCGAGAACCGTTGCACGTACCTGGCGAGGTGACCATGCGGGTGCCGTCGCTGGGCGTGCCGGCAGGTACTGAACAGGTCGCCGGCGCGCTCGATCACGAGGCGGTGCGACTGCTGGTGGACCGGGCCCGCGACGTGCGGTCCGACTTCCAGCTCGACGCGTCGAACCGGGCCGCCGTCGTGGAGATCTGCCGGCGGCTGGACGGGGTGCCGCTGGCGATCGAGCTGGCCGCCGCCCGCCTCGCCCACCTTGAGCCCGCCGAGATCGCCGAGCGGCTGGGCGACGCGTTGACGGTGCTGGGCCGCGGCGACCGGATGACCCGTAACGCCACGCTGCGGGCCACCCTGGAATGGAGCCATGACCTGCTCACCGGCGACGAGCAGGTACTGCTGCGCCGGCTGTCGGTGTTCGGCGGCGGCTTCCACCTGGGCGCCGTCGAAGGTGTCTGCGCCGCGAGCCCGCTCGCGCCGCCGATGATGCTGGACTGTCTGGGCCGGCTGGTGGACAAGTCGATGGTGCAGGTGGAGCGAAGCGCCGATCGGTCCCGGTATCGGCTGCTCGACACGATCCGGCAGTTCGGGCACGAGCGGCTGGTCGCCGCGGGGGAACGGGCCGCCGTCGAGGCGGCGCACTGCGCGTACTTTGTCACGCTCGCGGACGATCACGACCTTGACCGGCACACCGTCGGGGTGGTCCGCCCCCAGCTGCTCGACGAGGAGCACGACAACCTGCGGGCGGCCCTGGGGCGGGCGTTGCGGTCCAGTCCGGACCAGGCCCTGCGCCTCGCCGTCGCTCTGTGGCGGTTCTGGCTGGCCCGGGGGCACTTCGCCGAGGGATCGGCGTGGCTGGAGCAGGCGCTCGCGGTCGCGTCACCGAGCGCGGTGGAACGGCCACGGGCGCTGCTGGCGCTGGCGTTGCTCGATGCGCGGCAAGGGCGGGTCTCTCGGTTCACCGAGCTGGGCGCCGCCGCGGTCACCGCGACGGAACGTGTCGGCTCGCCGGTGGAGGTCGGCTTCACCCGGCTGCGGGCCGCCTTCCTCCAACCCGTTGCCGGCAACGTGCGGGCGGCCGCCGAGACCGCGGCCCGGGGACGGGTCCAGGCGGAGGAGCTCGGCTCTCCCGCCATGGCGGCCACCGCCCACTGGTTGGGCAGCATGGTGGCTCTGTTCCAGGAGGACGTGCCGACGGCGCTGGCCTTGCTGCGTGACACGTTGGCCGCCGTCGACCGGGTGGCCCTGGAGGCCCCGCCGTTCCTCCCGGCGGTCACCATGGCCGTGGTTCTGATTCCCTGCGCGGGGCGGTGGGTTCCGGCCTTCGAGGAGACCGCGTTGATCGGCGGCCAGGTCGGGCGGGCGCAGGCTCCCGGGTACGTGTGGTCGGCCATCGGTAGCGCGCACCGGCTGGATCGGGACCTCGGGTCGGCGGCGGCGGCTGTCCGTCGCGCCGCCGAGGTGTTCGACACCGTTGCCGACGACGCCGGATCGGCTCTCGCCCTGCACCAGCTCGGCTGCATCGAACGCGACCGAGGCGAGTACGGCACGGCGCGGACCCATCTCAACAGTGCCCTGCGCCTGCGCCGCCAGCTGGGCGACCGGCGCGGGGAGACTCTGACACTGGCCAACCTCGGCCTGGGCGAGGCCGCGGCCGGTGACGTCGAATCCGGCCGCCGGCTCACCCGCGGCGCCGTGGCCCGAGGGGAAGAGGTCGACGACGGTCCCGGCGTGGCCGGCGGCCTGTTGGATCTCGCCGTCGTCGAGCTCTTCGCCGGCGATCTGGCCCTGAGCCGGCGTCTCGCGGAGCAGGCGGTGGAGGCGTTCCGGCCGCAGCGGTACCCGCGGCTGACCGCCTGGGCGCTGCAGTTCGCCGCGGAGCTGGCGTTGGCCGGTGGCGCTCCCCAGGCCGCGCGACGCCACGGCGGGGAAGCGGCCGCGCTGTTCACCGAGGTCGGTTGCCAGATCGGCCGCTCCCGCGCCGCCGCGTTGGATGAGGCCCGCTAAGCCCTGCTAAGGCCCTGCTGAGGGTCGTCTCCCTAGCGTGGCGTCGTAGATCGTGGACCGGTGCCCAGGAGGAAATTCCATGACAACGACACAGCACCAGCCGCCGGCGTTGGGTGAGGCCACCCTTGCCGAGTTCGCCCAGTCCGTGCGCGGGGAACTGGTCGGGCCGGAGGCCGCGGGGTACGACGACGCGCGTTCGATCTGGAACGGGGCGCACGACCGGCGCCCGGCACTCATCCTTCGGGCCGCCGGAGTCGCCGATGTCATCAAGGGCGTGCAGTTCGCCCGCAGCGAGAACCTGCCGCTGGCCATCCGCGGCGGCGGGCACAGCATTCCCGGCTTCTCCACCGTGGACGGCGGGCTGGTTCTCGACCTGTCGGCCATGAAGGGGGTCCGGGTTGACCCCGGCCGCGGGCGGGTGGTGGCCCAGGCCGGCAACCTGTGGCAGGACCTCGACCACGAGACCCAGGCCTTCGGGCTCGCGGTGACCGGCGGGCTAGTGTCGGGCACGGGAATCGCCGGCTTCACCCTCGGCGGCGGGATCGGCTGGCTCGTCCGCCGCGCCGGGCTGACCTCCGACAACCTCGTCTCGGCGGACATCGTCACGGCCGACGGCCAGTTCCTCCGGGCCAGCGCCGACGAGCACCCGGACCTGTTCTGGGCACTGCGCGGCGGGGGCGGCAACTTCGGGGTCGTCACCTCGTTCGAGTACGCGCTGCACGAGGTCGGGCCCACCGTCTTCGCCGGCGGGGTCTTCTACCCGGGCGAGCACGCCGCCGAGATCCTCGACGGCTACCAGAAGATGTGCGCCGCCGCGCCCGACGGCCTGTCGACGGTGATCAACCTGACCACCGCGCCGCCCGTCCCGTTCCTGCCCGAGTCGGTGCACGGCAAGCCGGTCGTGGCCGTTCTCGGCATGTGGTCGGGGCCGCTGGCCGACGGCGACCGCCACACCCGGGGCTTCCGTGAGCTGGCACCGCCCATCGCCGACCTCTTCGGGCCGATGCCCTACGTGGCCATGCAGTCGCTGATCGACCCGCTGTACCCGCGCGGTCTGCACAACTACTTCCGGGCGGCGTTCCTCCCCAGCCTCGACAGCACGTCCGCGGCGTCGATCCTGGAGTCCTACCACGCGGCGCCCAACCCGCTGAGCGAGCTGCACATCCACCATCTCGGCGGGGCCGTGTCCCGGACGCCCAGCGACGCCACCGCGTTCGCCACCCGTGACGCGGACTTCATCCTCAACGTGGTGGCCCGCACTCCCGACGCCGACGGGTTCGACGCCGTCGTCGACTGGGCGCGCACGGCAACCGACCGGGTCGGCACAGACAGTGCCACGTACGTCAACTTCACTGGTGAGGCGAGCGTGGACCGGGTGCGTGCGTCGTACCCGCGGGAAACCTACGACCGGCTGGTCGCGGTCAAGGACCGCTACGACCCGACCAACCTGTTCCAGCTGAACCAGAACATCCCGCCGTCACAGCCCTGACCGGAAAACCCGCCGACCGTTGAGCGGGGCAGCGCTGACGATGCCACCGGATCATGGCCGAATCCATGATCCGGTGGGATGTTCGGGGCCCTGGCACGCAAGAACGCAATCACCCGGGGAACGCCTTGGCGATCGCAGAGCCAACCCCGCCTGGAGCCCGGCCCGGACTCAGTCGGAGCGCCGACCGGGCGCTCGCGCGGCCGCGAGCTCATCCTGTCCGACATCAGAGTCACAACCAGCACCGTTTCGCGCCCCTGGCGTCTGACACGACGCCCGAAATCCCCCGGGCACCTGCCACGACGAGGGAGAGAAGCAACCGAGCCGCCGCTCCGCTCTACCCGTCGACCGGGCACACATCGCCCGAGGCAGCACCCACATCACGCCGATCAGTCGAGCAACTAGCCTTCCTCGCTCTGGCACTGAACATTTCACCGGATCATGGGACCGGTGGTGGTCTGACGGGATTGCCGCGCCGCCCCGGCCGCCGGTCACCAGCATTTCCTCCGGCGCTCCGATGGTCAGCGGGGCACGAGATGGACGGTGACCGGGGCGGGTTCGGGGATGCCGGAGAGGCCGTATACGCGGGCTTCGTAGTCGCCGGCGGGGAGTAGCGGCATGGTGTTGCCCGGCCCGCAGAGCGGGGAGGAGGGGTTCGCGGTGGGTGCGGGGGTGCTCTGGGAACAGGCCGTGTAACTCGCGCGGATGCTGAGCGGGAACCTGGTGGTGCCCGCTGGGATGACAAGGGGCCCCCGTTCGCAGAGGAGGGTGACGTACGGCGCCGCCTCGGCGGTGGCGCCCCGCAGGCCGAGGCCCCATTTCTGCTTGCACGTGCCCGGCGGCGCGAGGTCGCGTGGCTCGCCAGTATGGTTTGTCACCTCGAGACGCGCCTCGACGGTCGTTCCCTGGACGATCGGCGCGTCCGGCACCACAAGCCGTGTTGAGAACGGCCCACCTGAACCGGTTGGTGTGTCCTGCCCGGACGTCGGGATGGCCGAAACGCCACCTCCGCAGCCCGCGGCCGTGGTCGCGACGAACAGCGCTACCAGCGGCACAGCGAGCGCCAACCACCGTGGACAGCCCTGTCGGATCATGCGGTCTCCCGTCCCCACCGAGCGTCGGCTTCCGGGAAGCGAGGCGCCCGGGCGGCCCGCGGTTCCGCCGATTATGCAGGCATCTTTCTGCATACGTCAGGTGGGATGGAACGGCAAAATGCTTTGCCGGGTGACCATCGACCCTCGACACTGGCCAGGTGACGCGAGGCCGGACGTTCAGCGCGGTGGTGACCGCGGGCGACGACTGCCTCGGGACCTGCGGTCCCTTTCCGGCGGACACCCCGTGGTGGGCCGACGTCGAACCGGTCGTCGCCCGGCTGCGCCAGGAGCTCGGCGCGCCGGTGCTGGTGCTGCGCCTGCCAGGCGTCGACGGCGGTGACGGTGCCCGCCATGGACATGTCCGCTACCACGTCGAAGCCTTCGGCCGGCCGAATACCCGGCGGCTCACGCCCTGGCCCGGCGACCAGCCAGGCGACCAGGACGAGCTGGCCGGGCACGTCGCGTCGCGGGCGAGCTGGGCGACGCCCGACGGCCTCGCCGAGATCCTGAACTGGGCGCGGGTGGCGCTGGCTACCGCTGGCCGACCGGCGGGCGGGCCGGCGGAGCAGGTCAAGACCTGGAACCTGGCGGGGCTGTTCCGGTTCCCGACCGCGCGGGGGCCGGCCTGGCTGAAGACCACTCCCCCGTTCGCCGCCCCGGAGGCCGCCGTGATCGGCGCCTTCGGACGGGTGGACCCCGAGCTGGTACCGCGCGTGATCGCGGCGGACCCCGCCGCCGGCCGCATGCTGCTGGAACACGCGCCCGGCACCGACAGGTGGGAGGCGTCACCGGCCGCCATCCGCGCGGCCGTCGGCCAGCTGGTGGCCGCCCAGGCGGTGCTGGCCCGCGACCCCGCGGCGCTGCCCCGCGGCCTGCCGGACCGGACCATGCCCACGCTGGTCGAGCAGGTCGCGAAGCTGCTCGACGGTGAGACGGGCGGCGAGCTCGGCCCGGACGATCTCACCGCCGCCCGCGACCTCGCCGGACGCCTGCCCGGCCTGATGGCGGAGCTGGCCGCCTGCGGGCTGCCGGACACCCTCGTCCACGGCGACCTGCACCCGGGGAACTGGAGATCGGACGGGCGGCGCACGACGATCCTCGACTTCGCCGACAGTCATGTGGGCAATCCGGTCCTCGACGGCCTGCGTCTCCGCGACTTCCTGACCGACCACGTGTCGGCGGCGTACGCCGCCGACACGTGGGTGACGGCGTGGAAGACCGCATGCCCGGCAGCGACCCGGCCCGCGCGCTGGCCGTCGCCGCGCCCCTCGGCCAGCTCTCCTACGCGGTCAGGTACCAGGAGTTCCTGGACAACATCGAGCCCAGCGAGCGCATCTACCACGCCGGTGACCCGGCCGCGACCGTCCGTGCCGCGCTGCGCGAGGCCTCCGCCGTCGCCACCACCAGCGCCGCCGCCACCAGCGCCGCCGCCGAAGCATGACGACGGGAGAACCGGAGCGGGTGGACAGGTCGTCCAGGACTTCCTCGGACTACGGTCCGCTCTGTTCGCTGGTCTACCAGCTCGACAAGCCCGTCGGGACGTCCTCTGGCGATGTCGAGTTCTACCGGGACCTGCTGGCCGGGACTTCCGGCGAAATCCTGGAACCGGCGGTCGGGACCGGCCGGATACTCATTCCCCTGCTGCAGGCGGGATTCCGGGTACGCGGGTTCGACCCCTCGCCCGCCATGCTCACGATCTGCCGCGACAACTGCGCCGCCCACGGGCTGGACCCCGTGTTGTTCGAGGCCGACCTGGTGACCTTTCAGGAACCGGCCGCCTTTGCCGCGGTCGTGATCCCGACCGGGTCGTTCGCATTGGTGACCGGCCGTGAGCGCGCCGCCCAGGCCTTGCGCAACCTCCGGGAAAGCCTGCGGCCGGGCGGGCGGCTGATCGTCGACGTCGAGCCGCTCGAACAGTCCACCAGCCCTGGGCCGTTGCGGCACTGGTGGCTCGGCGACGAGATGCTGACGCTCAGCTCCCTTCCCCCGGCGCAGCCGGAGGAAGGCGTCGTGAGCAGCTGGCTGCGCTACGAGCGCTGGCGCGACGGCCGGCTGGTCGAGACCGAGCTGCAGAACTTCAGCCTCCAGCGGTACGACCTGGACGGGTTCGCCGCCCTGCTCCGGGAGGCCGGCTTCACCGCCGTCACCGTGCACGCCGACTACCAGGCCGGGCTGTCGCCCACACCGGACTCCCATGTCTGGACGTTCGTGGCGACCGCCTGACCGCCAGCGGCACGCGATAACCACACCACGCGGATCGGGTGGGATCGTCGGAGTCCCGGCTCCGAACAGAACCGCGCCCCCGGCCGCAGCCATCCATTCATCGGTTATGGCGCCTAGGAAGCCGAGATCCACCCCACAGGCCATGGCCGGACCCGGGCCGACGCCATGCGCTCAGTCTCCGTCATCGGGTTCCGGTCATCGGGTCGCAGGCGGTCCTGACGGCACGGCGGGCGCCGCGGGCGCCGGTGGCCGTCGACGCAGTGAGCGCACCGCGAGAAACGCGAGTGGCCCGGTGACGAGGAGAATGGCCACGATCTTTGCCAGGGCCAGGGCCATCAGCGTGGAGCGGGTCGTGCCGAGCGGCAGGAGGTCGTTTTCGAGCACGGTCGTCGTCTGGGTAGCCAGCATCACCGGAGCGAGTATCGCGAGGGCCAGCGCCCAGGGTGGGCCCTCGCTCGCCGACCGGCGAGCGTGGCCGCCGAGGCAGACAACGGCGGCAGTCAGGAACGGAAGGGTGTAGATGAAGGAATCGTCGAGCGGGAGCCCGCCATGGAAGCTGGTGACCTCCACACCAAGAATGCCGGCAAAGAGGGCCGCATAGGCGGCCAGCCACCACGCGGGGCGCCGGACCAGCGGGGCGTCGCGATGAAAACCGGCGAGCACGGCAAACACAGACGCGGTGTTGAGCAGCACCTCTGCGGCGAGCCCGCTTACCTGGACGGCGACCGGCGGCGAGCTGTCGATGAGTGCCGAGACGTTCGCGACGGCGTTCAGCAGCGCGGGCACGACGGCGACCACGGCCAGGCCTTGAGCCACCCGTCGATACCCGAGCAGGAGAGCGACGAAGGCCGGTATCCAGACGAACCCGCTGGTCCACAGGTCGCGCCAGCCGGTATGGAAACCGAACGCGACGGCGAAATCGGGCGGTGCGAGCCCGGGGATTCGCCCATTCAGCCACAGCATGTTCGCCACGGCGAGCGTCGCCGCCACCGAGTGGACGAGCAGCCCGGCGAGAGCGATCAGCCGGACCGCGTCCCCCCAGACCAGATCCCTGGGCGAGGCGCCCGCCCCGCCCAGGTGGGAACGGACCGCGTCGAGACGCAGGCGCACGGCCAGGGCGACCACACTGGCGATCTCGGGCCAGCTCGGCCGCGCGATCTCGGCGAACTCGGGATCGTCGGACTCCGGCACACCGGATAGGAAGGTGTCCACCATGTCGTCCTCCCACGCCTGCCGGTAGGCACGGGGCAGGAGCCTCAGGACGGCGCGGTAACGCTGTTCGAGCATGTTCACGCGGAACCGCCGGCGCTCGCGGCGCGCAGCGCGCGCAGCCGCCGCGAGGCGACGTCGGCGTTGGCGGTCTGGCGCGCCACCTCCGCGGCCAGGGCATCGGCTCCCTGCTCGGTAAGCCGGTAGTACCGACGCAGCCTGCCCTGTTGGATCTCTTCCCGATCCAGCCCGACCAGGCCGTCGGCGACGAGGCGATCCAGCACCCCGTAGAGCGTTCCGACCTTGAGATGCACCCTGCCCTGGGAGAGCTCGCGGACCTCGGCGACGATGCCGTAGCCGTGACACGGCGCACCCACCAGCGCGGTCAGGATGAAGAACGCGGGTTCGGTCATGGTCCGTCCGGTTACCATGCCCGATATATATCGGATTACAGGATATTAGGCAAGGCAGGGGTTCGACGGGAGCCCGTCGGCCTTCTGCGCGAGAACAGCGCCCCGGCCGTCAGGCCTCGGCTTCGAGAATCACCACGCGAGCCCACGCGGGCGGATCTCCAGGACCGCCGGTCTGGGCGCCGTCGCGCAGGAGGCCGGCGACGACGCGCACTGACGCCGTCCTGGTAGTCCGGACCCACACCTCGAGACATGGCTCACGTCAACGCCACGTGGCGGCTGCGCGACGCCGGCACGCGACGCTCTCCGGCGAGCCACCACATCAGAAATATTGGTTAACTGCCATCCGCCGACGCAGCTCCGAATATGTTTGTGCCAGCGATGCTCAGAACGGGGATGCGATGAGCGGTGGCGGCCCTTCCGGCGGAGGCACTCCGCCCGGCGACAGCGGAGACGGCCCTTCCGGCGGAGACGGCCCTTCCGGCGGAGACGGCCCTTCCGGCGGAGGCGCTCCGCCTGGCGACAGCGGAGACGGCCCTTCCGGGGGAGGCGCTCCGTCCGGCGGGGGCTTTATCCGTCGACTGTCTCGGTCCGAGCAAATTATTGCGGCCATTGCCGGCGCGGTCATTTCGGGCATCTTCGCGCTCATTGCTCTGCGCCTTGCCGGTGGCCAATCCGAAAGTCCGCAGCCGACGGGAACCGCTCAGATATCTCCGGTCAAACTGACCCACGCGCGCGGCAGCTCAGGTATTCTTATTACCCGAACGCCGATTCCCGCAGGATCGCGACCCTCCCTTCCGACATCGATTTGCGACTCAGAAGAGACGGTCCACGCACCTTCGGCTGTCGATGCGATCTCCAATGTCGAATACGTTAACATTCAAGTACTGGACGATGTCGTCGTCAATTTTGGCCGAACGAATGTCAATCTGATCTCCCGGCAACCACCACTGGACGGTTCAGAGGTCGTCTGCAGCGGCGGGGCCATATTTCCAGTCGTATTGAGAATAAATCTGGACGCGAACCCTCCCACCACAGAATACACGAGAAGCAACTCCGACGGGGGAGAGATATCCACCTCGCCGTCACTTCAATTGAATCTCAGCAAGGGCGACACCCTGTCCCTCCTCATCTCGGCCACCACGGATCAGTACGTCAAATGGAGTGGCTCTATCAGCTACTTCGTAGACGGGAAGCCGGAGAACTTCACTCTCGGGGTGCACGAGGTAAGTGGCACTTCGGCGGCAAAGAACAGAGATTCTTACCTCGTGAAAAACGGGGCCTGGGTAACCGAAAAAGAATTCGAGGAAGATCTTGTTTCGCAGAATTCCTCCGGGTAGGTCGTTCGCCGATTGGCCGCCCGCGGCCGGCCAGCACGCACCGGCATCGACGCCTGGAGGACGAATGGGGCTCCGCCCATGCCCCGGCCCTCTCGTCTCAGGAGGAGGTGGCCCGACCGCGGCGTCACCGTGTGCCGGGCGTCATCCAACGGGGTGAGCCACCCGGCGCGCCAGGCGGCCAGCCCGCCTCCACGTCCGATTCATCCGCTGTTGCCGCGGCCCGCCTACAGTGGCCCGGGGAGGCGCGATGGACACCCGGCTGGAGCTCAAGCAGCTGATGTACTTCCTGGCGGTCGCGGACGAAAGGCACTTCGGGCGGGCCGCCGCCAAGCTGTTCATCGGCCAGCCCACGCTGAGCCAGCAGCTGCAGCGCCTCGAGCGCCAGCTCGGCGTGATGTTGCTGGCCAGGACCTCGCACTCGGTGCGCCTCACGCCGGCCGGGGAGGCATTCCGCGTCGAGGCCGAGCAGGTACTGGAACACGCGCAGAAGGCCGTGGACGCGGCGCGCGAGGCCGCGTCCGGCCGGCTGGGCAAGATCACGATCGGCTTCAACTTCGCCGCCGGCCAGCAGGTCCTCCGGCCGACCCTCCGGCGGCTCAACAAGGACTATCCGGAGTTGTCGACGATCCTGTGGGAAGGCCTGAGCGGCCCGCAGCTCACGGCCGTGTCCGACGGCAAGATCGACATAGCGCTCATCTACGCCGCCACGCCGCCCAGGCCGCTGCTGGCCCAGCGGGTCTCGACCGCCTCGCTCGTCGCAATGGTGTCCCGTCACCATCCCTGGGCCGACCGCGAGCAGGTCGACTTCGGCGAGCTCGCCGACCAGCCGATCGTGCTCCTGCGCCGGGAACGCAGCCCCGCCATGCACGACACCGTGTTCGCGGCGGCCGAGCGCCGCGGAATCTCCCTGACGGTCGCGGCCGAGGTCGAGGACAGCGGGGCGACGGCGATGATGGTGGAGACGCTGCAGGCGGTCGCCTTCGTCTCGGATACCCGGCCCCGGCGGCCCACCGACGACCTGGTCGCGATGCCGATCGTCAACCCGGTCCCCCGGGTCGACGTGCGAGCCATCTGGCGCCAGGATTCGCGGCCGGCCGTCGGTGCCTTCCTCGCCAGCCTGGCCGCGGTGGCGCCGTTCCCCTCGCCGCTCGGTGAACGGGAAGGGCACGCCTTCGCCCCGGCGCCCGAAGGCGAGTAGCGCGAGCGGCGCTCGCCTTCGGGCGCCGGCACCGGTCCGGCTCGGGCTCGACCGAACACCTCGGCCGCGTCAACCGTGGGCCGCCAGTTCGTGCGTGGCCGTCCAACCGTCGCACATCGTCGCGACCAGGTTCGTCGAACCGACGGCGCGGAGGTTAACAACTCGAAATCTGGTTCGCGATCGACCGATCGTCGATCTGTGATTGAAGGCCGGTTTCCCCGCTGACACCATTTCCCCGGAACCGACCGGCCGAGGTCGGCTTGAACCCGATCGGGAGAAATGGGACCACACATGCGGTTGACCGTTTTGGGCTGCCGTCAGGGAATGCCCGCGGACGGCCAGGCCAGCTCCGGTTACCTCGTCTCGACGGGGAGGACCAAGCTCCTGCTGGACTGCGGCCCCGGCGCGGCCACTGCGCTCAGCGCGCTCACGCACCCGAGCGAGCTGGACGCGATCATAATCAGCCATCTTCACGCGGATCACTGCTACGACCTGCTGACCCTGGGCAAGACGTTGCTTTCCGGCCGCCTCCGCGACCCGAGACTTCTTCCCACCCTGCGCGGCGCGGCGCAGGTCGAGTGGCCTCCGGTTCCGCTGTACGTGCCGAAAGGCGGCCGGGCCAGGCTCGATATCCTCGCCTCGGCCTTCCCGGTCCCGTCGTTTCCCATGCTGGACCGGTCTTTCGATGTCGCGTTCGTGGTCCACGAGTACGAGCCGGCCGACGCGTTCACCGTCGGCGACTGCGCGATCAGCATGCACGGGTTGAACCACTCACTGCCCAACTGCGGGACGCGCATCGAGAGCCCGGAAGGATCGTTCGCCTTCACCGGGGACACCGCCTACACGCCCGATCTCGTCCCGCTCGCCCAGAACGTCGATCTGCTCCTGTCCGAGGCGACCCTCGAGGAGCCCGACGTGACCTCGCACGGCCACCTCTGCGCGGCCGAGGCAGGCGACGTGGCCGCCGCCGCCGACGTGCGGCAGCTCGTTCTGACCCACTTCGTCACCGCCGACGAGACCTGGCTGAAAGCGCGCAAGGCGGACGCCGAGCGCGCCTTCCGGGGACCGGTCCACCTCGCCGCCCCCGGCCGCACCTTCGATGTTCGTCCCTCGGGAGGGGTTCGTTGATGAGGGGCCAGCCGATGAACGCGGAGCACGCGACCGGCGGCCGGCGGCGGTCGCTGACCGCCGCGGTCGCCCTGATCGCCGCGGCCACGGTGGCCCCCCGCCCATGCTCCCCGTCGCCGGGCTCAGGCCCCGGTCATCGGCGAGGTCTGGCTGGCCGGCCGGCCGCGGGGGGAGCGTGGCGCGGTCGGCGTGGCACGAATAGACGATCTCGACCGAACCGCCGGGCAGGGGCCTGGTGCTCTCGAACGTCAGCCCGGCGTCGGGCGAGAGCGCCGGAGTGAGTCGGAGACCGGCTCCGAACAGCAGCGGGACAACGACCAGTTCCAGCGTGTCGAGCGCGCCGAGGACGCGGAACGCATTGATCGTGCGCGGTCCGCCGATGAGGTGGACGTCCCCGCCGCGGTTCGTCGCCCGGATCCGCTCGAGCAGCCGCGCCGGGTCGCTGTCGGCGACGACATCGCTGGGCGTGCCGGGCGGTAGCTGCGAGCCGAGTACGAAGACGTCGAGGCCCGGCCAGGGCCACCGGTCGTTGCTCAGCGCCGGCTCGAAGGTCGTCCGCCCCATCAGCGCCGCCTCGCAGCCGACGAGGAACTCCCTGATCCCGTGGCTTTCCCCGCTGACGAACGCCGGGTCGGCCGTGTGCGCCGGCCACCCGGTCGGCGTCGTCACGAATCCGTCGACACTGATCGCCAACCGCGCCCGAATCCTCATCCGCGTCTCCATTCTGGATCGACTCCGGCCGCCCGCCGCGGCCGTCCCATCCTCTGGTCGGAGCCAACCTCACGATCTCGACACGCCGCGGACGCGGTCGAGGTCCTGGTCGACCCCGCGGACGCGTCACCCGCGGACGCATCGCCCCGCGGACGCTTGGCCAGGGCACAGCGGATGCCGCCAGCACGACCGGTCAGCGCTCACTCAGCGTGGCCGTGTGTGGGGATTGCGTGGTCGGGTAGTTCTGGCATCGAGGGGAGACGGATGTCGAGCTGCCCGACCTGTCTGGGACCGCACACCGAGGTTCGTGAACCGAGCGCGGCCGTCATAGACCTGCTCGAGCTGCTGCGGCGGCGGATGCGGATGGATTTGGCCGGTCTCGGCCGGCTCGACGGGAACCTGCTCATCATGCAGGAGGCCAGCGGCAACGCCCGCATGTTCGGGCTGGCGCCGGGGTGCAGCATGCGCCGCGAACAGGGGCTGTTCGGCCGTGTCCTGACCGGCGAGCTGCCGTCGCTGATCTCGGACACCCACCGCGACCCGCGGACGGCCAACGCCGCCTCTGTCCTCGAACTCGGCATCGGCGCATACGCGGCGATGCCGGTATTCGACGCCGATGGGGCCGTCTACGGTGCGGTCGGGTGCCTGAGCCGGGAGCCGCTGCCCTTCCTCGGGCCCCGCGACATCCGGTTCCTGGGCCTCCTGGCGGATTTCCTCACCGAGTATGTGAGCGACCTGCACGGCATGTGGGAGGCGCGCAGCCGGATGTGGCGCCGCGTCCATGACCTGATCGACGGCGGCGGCCCGCAGATCCACCTTCAGCCCATCGTCGACCTGCACTCCGGCCAGGCCGTCGCGGTAGAGGCACTGTCCCGGTTCCCGGACTCCACCCGCCCGGGATCGCTGTTCGCCGACGCCGCGGCGGTCGGTCTCGGCCCCGAGCTGGAGACGACCGCCGTGCACCGCGCCCTGGCTTTGCTCCCGGATCTCCCTCCCTACGTGCGGCTGGAGGTGAACGCCTCGCCCACGACCGTGACCAGTGGGCTGATCGACGTCCTCCTCTCCACCGGCGCCCCGAGGCGCCTCGCCCTGGAGATCACAGAACATGAGTACGTCGACGAGAACCACGACCTGCTCGCCGCCCTCGCCATCCTGCGGGGTCATGGGGTGCACATCGTCATCGACGACATGGGCACCTGCTACTCGGGCCTCCAGCTCCTGCTCCAGCTACGCCCAGACGTGATCAAAATCGACCGGTACATCGTCCGCGGCATGGCCACCGATCCCGCCCACTGGGCCGTCGCCGAAGGCCTCGCCAGAATCGCCCATGGCATCGGCGCGCAGGTCGTCGCGGAAGGCATCGAATCCGCCGCCGATCTCACCGCCGCACGCACCGCCGGCATCGACTACGGCCAGGGATTCTTCCTCGGCCGCCCCACCGCCGACCTCGACACCGCCTGCCTGGTGACCCGGCCGGCCCTCGTGCCCGCCGGCCAGAGCTGACAGCCCGGCAGGGACTGTTCTGTCAGGACCCGGTGACGCGGACGGCGCCGTCACGCGAACGGCGCCGTCGCGTGGACGGCGCCGGTCCGCGGGAACTGCCGGTCACGCGGGCACGGAGCTGGGCGTCGCCTCCGGCTCAGCGACCAGCGGCAGCGGCCGCGGCCGTCCCGGCAGTGCGGACGCCGCGAGGGCACCGGCCCAGCAGACGGCGGCGCCGACGATGCACCCGATGTGGAACGCCGACAGGAACGAGCTGTGGACGGCGTCGACGAGCGGCCCGCCGCCGGCCCGCGTGGCCACGTCAAGGGCCGCGCCCACCGACGAGGTCGCCTGGGCGAGGAGCCCGGCGGGCAGCTGCGCGAGGCTGGAGTCGCTGAGGTGGCTGACGAAGATCGAGGTGTAGACGCTACCCACCACGGCCACGCCGAGGGTGCCGCCCGCTTCCCGGGTGGCGTCGTTGATCGCCGAACCGACGCCGGCCTTCGCGGGTGGGAGGACGGAGAGGATGGACTCGGTGGCCGGGACCTGGGTGAGGCCGAGACCGAGGCCCATCAGCACCATCTGTCCGACGATCAGCAGGTAGCTCACATCCAGCGGCGACGCGGCGATCCAGGCGAACGAGCCGCCGAGCAGGGTGAGCCCGGTCATCACGACGGGGCGGGTGCCGAACCGGGCCACCAGCACCGGTCCGGCCGCGGAGCCGGCGGCGATGGTGCCCGCGACCGGCAGGATGCGCACACCCGTGGACAGCGGGCCATAACCGCGCACGAACTGGAAGTACTGCGTCACCAGGAAGATGAAGCCGAACAGGGCGAAGAAAGCCACCGTGACCGACATGCTCGCGGCGGTGAACGCCCGGGTGGCGAACACCGACACGTCGAGCATCGGGTGCGCCACGCGGCGCTCGATCATCACGAACACGGCGGCGAGCACGGCGGTCGCGGCGAAGCCGGCGATCGTGAGTGGGGCATGCCAGCCCCGGTGCGGCGCTTCGATGATCATGTAGACGAGCAGGCCGATCGTCGCGGAGCCGGCGAGCACGCCGGGCACGTCGATGCCGGGAGCCGCCGGGTCGCGCGACTCGGGAACCAGCCAGACCGCGAGCCCCGCGGTGACGATCGCGACGGGTACGAGCGCGACGAACACGCTGCCCCACCAGAAGTTCTCGAGCAGCAGGCCGCCGATGACGGGGCCGGTGGCGACGGCGACGCCGGTGACGGCGCCCCAGATCCCGATGGCCTTGGCCCGCTCGCGCCGGACGGGGAAGGCGTTGGTGATGATCGACAGCGTGGTCGGGAAGATCAACGCCGCGAACACGCCCATCACCGCCCGCGCGGCGGTGAGCTGCCCGGACCCGGTACACAACGCGCCGAGGCCGCTGGCGGCGGCGAAGCCGAGCAGGCCGATGATCAGCGCGGGGCGCCGCCCGAACCGGTCACCAAGGCTGCCAGCGCCCAGCACCAGCGCGGCGAAGGCCAGGTTGTAGGCGTCGACGACCCACTGCAGGTCCCGCGTGCTGGCGCCGATCTCTCGGGTCAGGGACGGCAGCGCGACGTTCACGAGGTTGGTGTCGAGATTGATCGCGAAGGTCGCGAGACACGCGACCGTCAGTACGGCGTATCGGTTGCTCGCCATCCCAGATCCTTAGTGTCGACAGCCTCAATGTTGACAGTGGGTACTTCCGGCATGGTGGACCAAGGAAGTTACCTGTGTCAACATCTAGGTGATGCCTTACCACCACGGGAACCTGCGCGAGGCGCTCATCGCCGCCGCCGCGGAGCTCGCCGCCGAGCACGGCCCCGACGCGGTCGTGCTGCGCGAGGCCGCGCGCCGGGTAGGCGTCTCGCACAACGCCGCGTACCGGCACTTCGCCGACCGCGACGCCCTGCTGCGCGCCGTGTCCGCGAGGGCCATGACCGAGTTCGGCCGGCTGGTGGCCGATCGGGTCACCGAGGCGGCCACCGGCGACAGCATGGAGGCCGCGATGGCCCGGCTCGAGGCATCGGGGCGGGCCTACGTCGAGTTCGCCACGACGCGCCCCGGGCTGTTCCGCATGGTCTGCATCTGGTCGCTTGGCAGCATCACCCCGGACGATGACGTCCGCCATCCCTACGTCCAGCTCTCGGAACGCCTCGACGAGCTCGTCGCCACCGGGGCGATCACCCCTGCCCGGCGCCAGAACGCCGAGATCGGGGCCTGGTCGGCGGTGCACGGCTTCGCCATGCTCGTCCTCGACGGCCCGCTGAGCGCTGCCTCACCCGCCGAGCGAGAGGTCGGCCTCGCCGAGGTCCTCCGCATGGTGCGCGAGGGGATCTAGTGCCGCTTCAACGAACGTTCGCCCCGCGGCCTGCTCCAGCAAGTCAAAGATCAGTCAGAGGGGGCTGCATCCCGTCGAGGTCACCGGCAACCCACACGGCGCCGCGGTCCCCGCCATGTTCGACCGCGGGCACCTGGATCACCTCGCGCTCACCGCCGCGTCGCCGGAGGCCTTCCGCGCCGCCCGCGACCGCCTCGTCGCGCGCGGAATGAGCGACGGCACGGTCGAGGACCTCGGCGCGTTCCACAGCTTCTGGTTCCGTGACCCGGACGGCATGCGGGGCGAGCTAACCCTCATCACCGACCCGGAACTGCGGGACATCCACGAACCTCGCCCCCTGGTGGCGGGCTAGCCGACCCCACCGGTGACCGGACGTGGCCTGACCTCTACGCGGGCTCAGGTCACGATGGGGAGCTTCTCGTAGCCGCGGACCGTGCTGGTGTGCAGGCGCACGGCGTTCTCGTGGTCGACCTCCCAGGTCGGGAAACGCCTCAGGGTCTCCTCGATCGCTACCCGGCTCTCCAGGCGGGCGAGCCCGGCGCCGAGGCAGAAGTGGATGCCGTGGCCGAGGGAGACGTGGCTGTCGACGCGGCGGTGGATGTCGTAGACGTCGGGGCTGTCGTACTCGCGGTCATCGCGGTTGGCCGAGCCGGTCAGCAGAAGGATCTTGGACTTGGCCGGGATCGTGATCCCGTGCAGTTCGACGTCGCGGGTGGTGACCCGGCCCTGGACGGGCGAGGGCGCCTCGTAGCGCAGCGTCTCCTCGACCGCGTTCCGGACGAGGGACGGGTCGGCGGCCAGCTCGGCCCGCTGGTCAGGGTGGGCAGCGAGGATGTCGGCGGCCCAGCCGAGGAGGCGGGCGACGGTCTCTGTGCCAGCCGCGGTGAGCAGGACGGTGAAGTCGGCGGCCTCCCGCGTGGACAGCCGCCGGGTGCCGCCGTCGGCGGCGCGGACCTCGGCCTGGACGAGGGCGGTCATCAGGTCGTCGCGAGGTGCGGCACGCCGGGCCTCGATCTGCTCGGTGAAGTACTCGTGCAGCTTCCTGGCGGCGGCGACGGCGATCTCGTTGGCCATCCCGGCGGTCTCGTCGTGGTAGAAGGTCCCGTCGATCATGTGACGGACCTCTTCGCGGTCCCGCGGGTCGACCCCGATGAGCCGGGAGATGACGATGGAAGGCAGCTGCGCGGCGAAGTCCTGCACGTAGTCGAACCCATCGCCGCCGACCCGAGGATCGAGCAGCTCCGCGCAGGTCTCGCGGATGACACCTTCCAGGCCGCCGACTCGGCGCGGGGTGAAGGCCCGGGAGACCAGCACCCGCAGGGTCGTGTGGGCCGGCGGATCCATGAAGATCATCTGCCCGGTGTCCCAGGGCTCCGGGGTCATGACCTCCAGCACGGTGCCGTAGCGGGAACTGTAGGTGGCCGGGTCCAGGTGGGCGCCGTCGACGTCCTCGAACCGCGCTAACGCGTAGAAGTCGAACTTGTCGTTCCGGTAGACGGGCCGCTCGTCGCGCATCCGCCGCCACAGCGGGTGCGGATCCAGGTCGATCGCCTTGTCGTACGGATCCCAGTACAGATCCTCGGTCACGCTGGCCTTCCTTCGCTCGCGGTGGTCACAGCACGGCGGAGATGGCGAGGCAGCGGTGAGACACCGCCGCTCGACACGGGCACGACTCCCGGTCGGCGGTCGCGAGACCGCGTCCAGGACCGCACACCTCACCCAAGATGCGATCGACGATCGCCTTCCGTGGATGGAGTATGCGATCGCCGATCGCGCACCGTCAAGATGGGTTTGAATAGTGGAATGGAGCGGCGATCACTCGCGGAGACCGGCGGCGACACCCGGCTCGACGCGCCTGAGCGCGAGGCCAGCACACACGCGTGCGACATCGGTTCTTCCACCCCTGGGCCGGCAGCCCCCCGACGCGGGATCGCACCGCCCGAGGCGGGATCGGCCCGCTGGTGGGCCCAGCGGGCGGCATCCGCGAGCAGGCGACGCCCGCGTCCGGGAGGGCTGTCCTCGGACCGCATCGTCGAGGCGGCGCTGGACGTCCTGCGGGAGGGCGGGTTCGACGCGTTAACCCTGCGCTGCGTCGCCGAGCGGCTCGACACCACCATCGCCTCGCTCTACCGGCACATCGCCAGCCGCGACGAGCTGATCGCGCTGATCGCCGACCACGTCATGGGCGACATCCGGCTCGACCGCACCGGCCGAGGCTGGCGGGCCGACGTCGAGGCGTTGATGCGCGACTTCCGCCGGATCAGTCTCGACCAGCCGTTGCCGCCCTCGGCGCGGAGCAGATCGGGCTACGGGCCGAACATGCTGCGCGTCGTCGACGCGGCCCTCGGCCTGTTCCTCGAGGCCGGGCTGAGCGCCGAACAGGCGGGCTACGCGACCATCACGATGCTGGAGCTCATGGCCAGCGCCGTGATCCTGCGGGCCCACCGCGGCCAGGGCCCGGGTGGGGCGATGGGATCCGACGGGTTCGACGAGCTGCTCGACCGGCTACCGGCCGACCAGTTCACCGCCCTGCGCGCGTCCGGGAGCACCTACGTCTCCGCGGGGGCTGACGACGTCTTCGACCACAGCATGGCCATCTTTCTCGACGGCGTGGCCAGCCAGCTCCCCGGAACCCGGTGACGGCGACACCGGAATACCCCTCGACGCCGGTTCCAGCCACTGTGGTGATGGTGCCGGTGTCGGCCCCTATCGGCTGGGTTCCTGGCGGGGTTGCGGGACTGGTTCGGCGAGGTCCGCCGGGGTGAGGTGCGCGAGGCCATCATGGTGGCGGATGACGTCCCGCGATTTGGCAAGGCGGATGTCGTCGAACGCGGTCACGCCGGCCATCGTCACCGCGACCAGCCCGAGTGCGGCGAGCGCGGGCAGATGGCTCAGCGCGGGGATGATCGCGAGCAGCAGCACAGCGACGACCAGCCTCGGCAGATTCGGCTTTCCGACGTTGCGCCACCGGATGGAACTGACACCAATGAGATACAGCGCCGGTCCCAGCCCGAGCGTCACGGCGGCGAGACCCTTGACCGGATCGGTCAGGTCATGGTCGGTCGTGTCCGCGACATAGCCGGCCACCTTCTTTATGCCGAGCGCGGTCGTCAGGATCCCGAGGACCAACAGGAAATGCAGGTAGGTGTAGGTGTCGCGGGCCATCGCCGTCCGGGCTGCGCCGGTTCGTCGGCGCAGGATCCGCTCACCGACGAGCGCGACCACGTCGAAGTACAGCCACCACATCGTCGCCGACACCGCGATCGCCAGCGCCATCGTGGCGAGAACGGCCCAGCTCACCGGATACGCCGCGGCGCCGGCGCCGAGGGCGACGACGGACTCGCCCAGTGCCACGATCACGATCAGCCCGTGCCGCTCGGAGAAGTGCCCCGGGGCATGCACCCGCCAGCCCTCGCCCGCGGTCACGAAGATGCCGCCGTAGTCGACGGCGAGCGCGGCGAGCCAGATCAAGGTCCGAGTCCCGTCGTCGGCGAACGCGCCGACGACGAGCAGGACCGCGGCCACGGCGACGGGCACGGCCGCAACCACGATCTGGCGCAACAGCACGGCATCCCCACGCGCCGCTACCGCGTAAACCAGGAGATGCTCGACGCGGACGACGACGATCGCCAGCGCGAGCACCACCGGGGCGTCAAGGCCGCCGGGCAGGTCGTTCCACGCCTCCGGCACCGCCAGCGACGCCGCGGACATCGCCACCATGGCGGCGATCAACGCCGCCCGCAGCACACCTTCGTCTGCCCGCGCCTGATTGCCCAGCCAGGCGTAGCTGATCCAGGCGAACCACAGGATCGCGAGGAGCAGCAGGCCGCGCAGGGCGCCGCGCGCTGTCGGGTCGTCGGCGACCAGCGCGGTCACCTGGGTGAAGGCGAAGACGAAGACGAGGTCGAAGAAGAGCTCGAGGGTGGTGACCCGGTGCGTGGAGTCGGTCGGGACGATCCGGCCCGTCATCCTCACCGGCGCCCGGCGCCGGCCGGCCGGCGGGGCCGGGACGTCCGGGCTGTCGCCACCGGCGGGGCCAGCGGGCGTGGGTGCCTGGTCCGATGCGGTCACGGGTGGAGTCCTCCCACTGCGGTCACCGACCGTCGTCGGCCGCCGGGAAACGATCCGCCCGCGGCCGGCGGGCGGGCCAGAGGATCGGTCCGCCGAGATAGGCCGCTGTTCATCGGATCTTCCAACCCGGCCCGGCTACTGATCACGTCCGTTTGCGGTCGGCGGCGGCTCGCTTGCCGGCTGTTTCGGCACGCGATCGGTCTCATCGGGGGCGCCGTGTGGTCAGGTCGGGGCTGGGTCGTCCTCCCGGTTGATCGTGAGGTGCTACTGAAGCTGCCTCGTTCGACCACTCCCGAACGGTGCCGCGCGTCGTCACGAGCCGATCATCCCACAACCGCAGCAGGATCGCGGCGGCCCGCCAGCGACCCCGCCGTCCAGCCCGGCCAGCAGCTCCATGTTCCGACGGCCCGACAGATACGGGTAGAACCTCGGGCTCTCGACGAACCCGCCGACCCCGTCCGGCATGGCCGAGCCCGCGCCGGCCCAGGTCCGGCCGAACAGCACTGAACGAGGAAAGAGCGCACGTCGGCGCCAGATCCACAACATTCAACCGGCCATCAAGTACGCCGATCTAGTCTGCGGCAATGACAGCGAACAAACCGGGCCGGTATTGAGGGCCACCACGACGGGCCCCGTGCTCTCATTCGGTCCGTTCCTGGGCGCGGTAGTCCTGGACGGCGCGGTCGACGTGTGCCAGGAGCTCCGGAGTCATCCGGTGCATGGCCCGGCGGTCGTACCAGCGGACGATCAGGGTGCCCGCGGCGAGCCAGCAGAGCAGGCCGATCGCGGCCGCGACGAGGCCACGGGCCAGGCCCGCGTCGGCCTGGGCATCGAAGTACAGGATGGCCCGGTCGCCGGCGAGGATCTGCCGCAACGGCTCGGCCTCGCTGAGCAGCCGGAAGAAGTCGGGTAGTGCCTCGATGGGCACGGTCCCGCCGGCCGAGGCCAGGCCTGCGTAGACGAACAGCAGGATGGCGACCAGCTGCCCGGGGGTGCCGAGCACCGCGAAGAGCACGATCGTTCCGGCGGCGACGCTGGCCGAGCACAGCCACGCGTAAAGCCACAACAGCAGCGGATTCGGAGCGTCCATGCCCACAGCGCCGGCCGCCACCGCGAGCATCAGACCAGTCACCACCGCGGTCAGGACCGCCGCCATCGCCCATTTCGTCAGCAGGGTCCGCCACCGGCTGATCGCTTTCGGCTGGAGCTGGGTCCACCGGGGACCGACCTCGGAGGTGCCGTAGCCGAGCGCCGCGTCCACGGTGGCGTGCAGGATGGTCCCGGTCAGGAACCCGCACATGAGGGTCAGCAGGGCCAGGTAGAAGGCGCTCAGGCCCAGCGCGCTGTTCTGCGGCGGGGGGTGGAACTGGCTGGTCGTGACCGTCACCGGGTGGGCCAGGAACGCCGTCGTCGCGGCGTCCCGGGTCCCCGCACCGGCGGCCGCCGTGAGCTGGCCGCTGATCGTCCGCGAGGCGGCGGCGACAGCGGGTTGCAGGATGCCGGTGGCCAGGCTCGCGCCCAGCGTGCCGGCGCGCGGGTTGGTCAGCAGTTGGATTGCCCCGCCACCCGTCGTCCCGGCCGTCGGCAGACCGGCCGCCGCCAGGAGCGAGGCGGTGAAGTCAGGCGGGATCACGATGGTCGCGTACGCACGCCCGCGGTTCATGGCTCGTTCGGCCTCGGACAGGGTCACGGGCTCCAGGCGCAGCCGGTGGGACACCGCGGGGCTCGCCCGCAGGCCGGCCTCGACCTGCCCGCCGATGTCGAGGTGTTCTGTTCCCAGCGTGGCCCCGCGGTCGCTGTTCACCACCTCGACCGGCAGGCCGCGCACATGAGCCAGCGGGTCTACCGCTGACCCGAGGTACAGCGCGGTCATCGCCGTGACGACGACCGAGGCCAGGATTAGCGGCAGCACCCACACCGGGCGTTGCCGAAGAAGGTCGCGCGCGCGGACCGGAAATTCATCCCGCGGTGTCCCGTTCTCCGGACTCAACAGGCCGTCTCGTTTCACTCAGACCCTCTGGGCCGCTCGGTCTGTGGGCCGACCAAAGGCCGCCAGCCCACCACGGGACGCGCGGACAAGGGTGTTCGCGTGCTCGGCGGGCGCTGCGAGCACCGTGCCGGTCGATACCGCCGCCAGTCCGGTGGGCAACGTCTGTGAGTCACCGTCACCAATGCGGACCCTCCAACATCGAGCTTCGATGTTTGTTGTTCTCAACCTCGAACAAGGGTCAGCGTAGAGCCGGGTTCTTGACGAGCGCTGGACGAAGGCGGGTGCACGCCGGCGACAGATCCACAAGTATTTCACTCTTCATCCAGAACTCCGGGTCCACACCTGGTCCGCGGAACCCCGGGCGACGAGCGCGTCAACGAGCCGGCCGCTGCCGTCACCCGCCACGTCGTCGTCGGTGAAGCCGAGCGCGAGCAGGCTGTTGACGCGCCGAGCACAGAGCCTGCGGCACACCGAGGCCTGCTCGCGCTGGTCCTCGCCGAGCTGCCCTCGACCGCCGACGAGCGGTAACGACCGGAACCGGCGGGTCAGCTGCCGGCTGGCGGCACGTCGGCGGTCGTCGCGGTGGTGGCGGTCGCGTGGTCGAGGGCGTCGTTGAGGGCGCCCAGCTCGGCCGCGAGCGCCTGGACGCGGTCGCGCCCGAACTCGGCGAGCGCCTTCCTGAAGACCTCGCCCCGCAGGGTGCCTTCGTGCAGGTAGGCGCTCTCGCCCTGGGGGGTCGGCCTCAGCAGGCGGCGCCGGGTGCCGGGCACGGGGTGGAGCTCGATGAGCCCACGGCTGATCGCGGACTTCACCTGGCGGCTGACCGTGGACTGCTCCAGCTGCAGCACGTTCTCCAGATCCCCCATCGACGAGGGGCCCATCTCCGTCAGCGCCCACAGGATCCGGAAGCTGGACCGGTCGAGTATCGACCCCTCGGGCGTCTGGACCCGACGCCGGCTGAGCCGCAGGACCTCGCGCCCGATGGCCCGCAGCAGCGTCTCCTCGATGGGCGGCTGCTCCCCCGGCGCGCCGTCCGCTCTGACCTTCGCGCTCACCTGTCCCACCTCGCCTGCGCCCCGTCCGACGTGCCCCGATCATGCTCTCCGCGAGCCGCGGGGCGGGATACGGCGGTTCACACGGCGGAGGGGACGTCCTCCTTGCCGGCGGCCACGACCGCCGCGGCGGTGCCGGCCCTGTCCGGCCGACGGCGGGGGATGAACGCGGCGAGCCCGGCACCGAGGAGGGCCGCGGCGGCGCCGACACCGAAGCACAGCGTGAACGCGCGCTGACTGGGCAGCTCCGTCGGCCCGAAAGCGGTGGTGTTGCTGGTCAGCAGGGTACCCATGAGCGCGGCGGCCACGCTGCTGCCCACCGAGCGGGACAGGGAGTTGAGGCCGACCGCGGCGGCGGCCTTGGCCGCCGGCGTGGCGTCCAGGATGAGGGTGGGCATGGCGGCGTAGCCGATGCCGACGCCGGCCGACGCGACGCACGTGACGATGAGCAGCTGCCACGAGGCGTCCATGAGGAGGGTTCCGAGGCCGTAGCCGGCGGCGATGACGAGGGCGCCGATCATGAGGGTGATCCTGGGGCCGATGCCACCGATCAGCGCGCTGGAGATCGGCGCGAACAGCAGCATCATCAGGCCGGCGGGCGCCATCCACAGCCCGACCGCCTGGATGGACTGCCCAAGACCGTAGCCGGTGCCCTTGGGCAGCCCGAGCAGCTGCGGAATCACGATGGACTGCGCCATCATGCCGAAGCCGACGGCCATGGCGGCGACGTTGGTCATCAGCACCGGCAGCTTCGCGGTGGACCTCAGGTCGACCAGCGGCTCGGGCTGGCGCAGCTCGAAGGCGCCCCAGGCCACCAGCACGACCAGGCCGCCGGCGATGGCGCCGAGCGTGCGGGCACTGCCCCAGCCCCAGTCGGTGGCCTTCGAGATGCCGATCAGGAACACGACCAGTCCCACCGCGAGGCCGAGCGCGCCGACCAGGTCGAAACGGCCGCCGTGGCTGTCGTGGACGTGCGGGATCGCGACGATCGTGAGCACGAGTATGACGGCGGCCACGACCGTCGAGACCCAGAACAGGGTGTGCCAGCTGCCGACATGGACGATCCACGCGGCCAGCGGGAGGCCGATCGCGCCGCCGACACCCAGCGTGGCGCTCATCGTGGCCAGGGCGGTAGGGGCCATACGCGGCGGGGTGATCTCGCGGATGAGCGAGATTCCCACCGGAATGAAGCCCAACGAAACGCCCTGCAGGGCGCGGCCGACCAACATCGGCGTAAGCGTGCTCGAGAGCGCGCACACCAACGACCCCGCGACGAGGAGGGCCGCGCTCACGACGAGGACCCGTTGCTTGCCGAACAGGTCGGCGAGGCGGCCCGCGACGACCATGGCCACCGCGGCGGCCAGCAAGGTGATGGTGACGACCCAGGGGGCGTTGGACGGCGAGGTGCCGAGCAGTTGCGGCAGCTCCGACTGGATCGGGATGACGAGCGTCTGCGTGAAGGAGACCGTCATCCCGCCGGCGCACAGCACGGCTACCGAGACGGCCGGCGGCGTGCTCCTGGCTCCTGCAGCAAGAATCATGGTCTTCCTTCCGCGGGCGTCGACATGCATGCTACATGCATGTAGAGGCGGTGATGTCGCGCACTAGCCACAAGCGGATGGAAATCCTCCACACAGAAAAGATGATCACCTGGGGAGATGTCAGGCCACAACGGAAGGCCGACACGGAACCGGGCGACGGCGACGCGAGCAACGCCAACGCGTGCGGGGACCAAGCCACGTTCCCGGCAGGTCGGCCTTGCCCGGCCGCGGACGGATCTGGGCGGGGGATCTACACGGGAGGATCTCGGCCCGTGGCCGAGGTCCTCACCGCGACGCCGCCTTGTCCCGGGCGCCGGACACGGTCACGCGGGTCGCGCGCCCGCGCCGCGCCGGCCCGTGAGCGTCAGTCGGCCGGTAGCTCCCCCGCCTCGGGCCTGGATACCAGCGCCGCCGTCCCCAGCCCGACCTCCATGGCGAGGGAGAGCCAGAAGATCCAGTCGGTGCGCGGGCGGTCGACCTTCAACGAGACCAGCCGGGCCGCGGCCGCGCCCAGCCAGGTCACGCCGACGGCGGTGCGGGCGGCCGGGGCGCGGCTGACGAGCGCCCATCCGCCGAGAGCCGCGTAGGTACCGCCCAGGCCGGCTCTCGTCTCGGCGCGGCCACGGCCGGTCGTGGCCGGCAGGTCGAGCGCGGTGGCAAACCGAACCGGCATCACGACCCCGGCCGCCCCCGACACCATCAGCGCCGCACTACTGACCCGGCCCGCGTTCATGGCCGAACGCTAGCACGCGCGACACCCCGCCGCGATCATGGCTGAGGAACGGGCACTGAACAACGAGCGATGAGTTCCGGCGCCCCGCTCGGTCTGTCCCAGAACCGAAGAAAGGAAAGGGAGAGGGAGGGACGGCATGAGCGCGCCCGAGGTGCTGATGGACGGCGTCGTGTTCGGTGAGTCACCGCGCTGGCACGATGGACGGATCTGGTTCTCCGACTGGGGAGCGAACCAGGTGATCGCGCTCGGCGCCGGCGGCGGCCACGAGGTGGTGGTGTCCGTCCCCTCGTTCCCGATGTGCATCGACTTCCTGCCCGACGGGCGGCTGCTCGTCGTGGACTCGGCGCGGCGGCGGATCCTGCGCCATGAGCCGGACGGATCCCTGGTCGAGCATGCCGACCTTTCCAAGGTCTCGGAGAAGCCGTGGAACGAGATCGTGGTCGACGACCGGGGCAACGCCTACGTCAACACCATCGGTTTCGACTTTCCCGGCGGGGACTTCGCCCCGGGCCTGGTCGTGCTCGTCACGCCGGAGGGCTGCGTCGACGAGGTCGCCGACGGTCTCGCGTTCCCCAACGGCATGGCGATCAGCCCGGACGGCGCGACGCTCATCGTCGCCGAGTCGTACGCGAACCAGCTCACCGCCTACGACATCGGCGCCGACGGCGGCCTCGGCGACCGGCGCGTGTGGGCGCCGACGCCCGGTGACCACCCCGACGGCATCTGCATGGATGCCGAGGGCGCCGTCTGGTACGCCGACGTCGGCAACCAGCACTGCGTCCGGGTCCGCGAGGGCGGCGAGGTGCTGGCCACGATCGACCTGGACCACGGCGCGTTCGCCTGCGCGCTCAGCCGCGGCGAGGACCCTCGCCTGTTCGTCGTCGGCCAGGCCTGGGGTGGGCCCGGGCCGGCGCAGCCCACCGGGCGGGTCGTGGCGTTCCCTGCGCCCGCGCCCGGCGCTGGGAGGCCCTGACCGGGCCGCTTTAACAGACAAAGGACTATGCACCCAGCACGCGTCCGGCGCGGAACGCTAGCTCCCGCCCGTCCGGTGCTCATCGGCTGCGTCCTGGGACGGCAACGAGCTGGCACAGGGAACGGCGAAGCCAAGCTCGATCATGCGCTGGGCGATCCGCGCTGGGGTCCAACGGAACCGGAACGATGAGGCCAGCACCTCGGCGCGTGAGACCGGCCGGTCCACGAATGCCTCGGCCGAATCGATGAGCAGGTCGGCGAGCCGGCGGTCCACGCCGTCCACGAAGGTTTCGAGTGCGGAGTCGACCAGACTGGGCACGGCGCAGCCAAGCTCAGCCAGCCTGTCGACGACGCGACGGGGCGACCAGCGGAGGTAACCGGCCGCGGCGATGACGTGGGCGACCGGCGCGACGCCCGCGCGCAGCCAAGGGCCCCGTCCATCGAGGCGGGAACTGAGCAGGATGACGTCCCGGGCAGTCAGCGCGCTTGCCGGCAAATCGGGAAGGGTGCCCGAGGCCGGCACGGACAGACCGAGGTCGGCGAACGAGGTGCGGACAGTCTCGATGTCACACCCAGTAAACTGGGCCACAGCCAGGATCTGGGCTGGACAGAGCTGGTCAGCGTCCGGCCCGGCGGTGTCCATCGCATGGAATACGACCGTCGCGTGCTCACGCCCCATCCGGTCCAGTTCCCTCGGCACTCCCACCAAGTCAAGACCGAGCCGCTCGTACCGTTCCCGGACCTCGGCCACGTCGCAGGCTAGGACGCACGCCGCGTGGTAAACGTGCGCCAACGGCACCCGTGGGTCCGTCAGGCGGGGCGCCTTCCCGTCAAGATGCTTACTCAGGAGCACGACGTCGACGGCGTCCACGCCGTCCGGCGTCTTGGCAGGAAGCTCGGCGAGGGTGAAGCCGAGGCTCCCGAGTCGGCTGGCTATGTCGCTTGGCGACCGGCCGGTGATCCCGGCCGCAGCCAGGACGTGTCCGAGGCCGATGTCGTCGTCCGCCAGCCACGGCGGCTCGCCGTCCAGCGCCCAGGTCAGGAGGTCGATGTCGTCAAAGCTCAACTCATCCGGGAAGTTCGCTCCTGCGTAGACGGCGAGGCCTGCTCCCAGCCCACCGATCCACGCCGCCAGCTCCGCCGGACCGCGCGACTGGCGCCGAGCCGCGTCGCGGAACGCGGTCGCTAAGATGCTGGCCCGACTGAGCCCCGCCCAGCCCTGCTTGAGCAAGGGATCATTCGTTACATCGAGCAGGTCAACGACCGTGCGCTCCTCCGCCGCGGTCAGCTCCGTATCCCTCACCGCGTCGACGTCAAAGCCGAGCTCGCTGAGCCTGCCGGCGGCGGCGCGCGGTTCCTGCCCCGACTGCGCCGCTGCGCGCAGGACGTGCGCGCCAGGCACACGCGCATCGAGAACAAAAGCGTCCTGGTCGTCGAAGTCTCGCGCCAGCAGGACGATGTCGGTCGGGCGAATAGGCGATGCCATCAGCCCTGCTGGGTCGGCCGCCGCCAGCCCGAGTTGGCGCAAACGAGACGCGACCTCCCCAGGAGGTCGACGCAGGCGATTCGCAGCAGCGTGTACCTGCGCTGCGGGAATGAAATTTCCCACGTGGGCAAGATCCGCCCAGCCAGTAAATGACGAGCTCAGCACTACGCCGTCGTCGTGCGTGATCTCCATGCCACCAAGTTCCGGGAACGCGATTCCAGTCTCCTCCAACAGCGCGAGAACGTCGCCTATCGAAATTCCATCCGCACCAACCATATACAGCAAGTCATTAATTTCACACCTGCCTCCGGCGAACATTTTTTCAAGACTGAACGAGCTGATCTCGGCGAGCCGCGCGACACGAGATCCTCTCGGCTCGGCAACGCGAGCCACGGTGTAGCCTTCCGCGCGCAGCATTTCGATCAACGCCGGATAAGCGACCTTGGTGACGCCCGCAAGGCCGAGGAGGTGAACCCGATTTACGGCGCTCCCCATCGTCCACAGTGGGTGGCTCTTCCCGACTTGCGGAAAATGATCCGCAAAATCTGGTGACGGATCTTTCGGTAGACGAATTGTTCTCGCGACCGGAAATCCAAGCTCGCGGAGCCTGTCAACGTTGTGACTACGAGATCCCCGCTCCTCAGGTAGCAGGCTGCGGAGATAGCTCGTAGGAACCGGGGTCTCGCCCAGCCCGTCAGACGTGTCCCGACTCACGATGAGTGCATCGCCTTCACCGAGGACGATGCCTTCCAGGCCCTCAGCTCTTGGCACCCGATAGCCGAACCTATGCAAACGGTCGGAGACCTCGGCCGGGCTGAGTTCTGTGTAGAGGGCGGATCGCAGCACATGTGCTCGGCTCACTCTGCCCGGCGAGAGCCAGGGACCTCGTCCGTCCAGCTTGGCGCTCTGCAGAACGAGGTCCATTGGGACTACGGCGACAGGACCGACAAGGGGCGGCCACACCGCGACTCCCAGGAGATCGAGACGATTGCATATCTCCTCGGGCGGTAGCATCAGGCGACTCGCAGCTGCGAGGACGTGGCCGGGACTCACGCCATCGTCGCGCCATCTCCAGCCCAGCAAGGGAGATTGACCGTCAAGGTCCCTACTCAATACTGTCTTTTCAAGCTCGGAGATGTCCGCTGTTTCCATGCCCTTCAGGCTGGGTACTTGGAAGCCAAGTCGACGAATTCGCCGACCGACCGCCTGCGGCGTCGTTCGCAGACTACCGGCTAGGAAGCCGACATCCGATCTTATAACTACAGGCGCGAGCTTATTGCGGTAACTCGCAATCAGAATTACTTCCAGGTCGCTTGGCACTACCCGTTCGCGACGTCCGTGATCGCGTTCGCTGTCTCCGCCCGGTTCGCCGTGCGCCCAGATAGCAAGGCGCGAAAAGAAAATGGTGTCAGGGACTCTGAATGGATAGATCGCGCTAACACCCGATCGGGCGGCAGGGCGATTAAGGGGATTGAAGAGCCAGAGTGCACTGTCCGTGGCGAGTAGACCGCTTCGACTAACAGGCACACGTCCTTTCCCGACTCCCGCCCAAGATTCGCCATCCGCAGCCATCAATTCGACCAAGGCATCGGCCACCAGAGGGAACGAATAGGCGAATGCTGTCAACCATTCGACCGTCACTTCTAATGCATTGGACGACCGCAGGACGGTAAGTGCGGCCGTAAGCACGACATCGACCGCTGGTTCGTCCAACAATTTTCGGATCTTGTTGCGGTCGACCGACAACTCTGGGACCAAAGGACCGGTCAGATCCAGCACAACGCCGAAGATAGCCTCGCCGGCCCATAGCCCATCGGCGAGGATGGCGCCAACACCGTTGCACCACCATACGCCACCACCGGCCGCGACGATCTGCGTCGTCATGCGACGCAGTAGTTCCTGGAACGGGTCAAGAGTCCCCACGGGTGCCGAAGGAGCGAGCCGACCGGCGGGCCATTTTTCGAGCGCCGCGCCCTCGGCGGCATACGTGTCGAATTCGGCAACCCAAAGAATCCGTCGCAGGATGTCCACGCACGAGATCGACGGCCGTTTGGGATCCCGGCTCAGATAGAGTCTGACCGTGGTGCCGCTCTCCCGCCCCGGGCCCAGCGGCTCGATGCGGAAGAGATTGCCCGGGCCGGCGATCGTGACGCGCAATAGCTCACCCGGACGCCCGTCGGGGCCCAGGCGGCACGTCTCGACCCGGATCTCGTCGGCAATCATGAAATAGCTCAGCACACCGACGCCGAAACGGCTGTTCGGGTGGAACTCGATTGGCGGGTCGCAGGCCGCCCAGCGGCCCATCTCCTCGACGACCTCGGGAAGGTCGACGGTCCGTGTACCGGCTTCGGCGAAGACGTCGGAGATCTCCCGGTAGCCCATACCGATGCCGTTGTCACGGCACTCAACGTAGGGCGTGCCGTCGGGCTCAAACCCCTGCCGGAAGTCGATCCGGCCGGTCCAGGAAGACGGCCGGCCGGTGGTCCTGGCCAGATACTCGGTGCGGGCGCGACGGTAGCGGCAGGCGTCAAGCGCGTTCTGGTAAAGCTCGCGTACCGCGAGCGCGCGGTTCTCATAGAGCTGTTCGCCCATGAGCAGTTCCTGCACCCGGTCCTCCGCGAGGCGGAACTGCGCGCCGGCGGAAGTGTAGCTGGGGTGGCCATCGATCTCGGTGGCGCGGACGCCATCGGCCGTGGCATGGGTGGGCAGCCCTGCAAGCGCCGGGATCTCGGCGGTCGCGCGATGGGCCTCCGCGAGGAGGGCGTCGAGTCCCGCGGTGTGCCGTTCCAGGGCGACCTGCAGCGCCGGGTGGCGGCACTCGACCGCGAGGGCGCGGGTGGAGCGGCCTCTGCCCTGCCACTGAGCGCGCCGCAGCGCCGTTTGGACGTCCGTCAGGTCGACAGCGTCCGCGACGCCGAGGTGCTCGACAAGGACGGCCGGCAGCGCCGCCAGCTCCAGCGCCATCTTCTGCCCGATCGCGAGGAGGTAGCCGACGAGCCGCTCCCGTAGCGGCATCTCCTCACTCGTCGCCGGAGCGACCATCACCACGTCCCGCAGCGCCCCGACCCGCCCCGACTGGTTCAGGAACGTGGCCGTCGCGCGCAGCGCGGTAAGGATCTCTGCCAGCCGTTCCGTCCGGAACACCTCGGCCGCGAGGCTCTCCTGGCCGCCTTCAGCGGTTACGCCGGGGAGCAGCTCTAGTAGTACGTTCTCCCAGCGGGCAGTCACATGAGACTCGCACCATTTGTGCGCGAGCCACCAGGTGACGGCCGAGGCCGCGGGCTGGTCACCCGCTAGCCCGGCCCTCTCGATCCGGCGGACAAGCCGGGGGTGGCCGGTCGTGAACGCGTCAAAGTCGGCGCGTTCGGCTCGGCCGGTCAGATCATCGGTCCAGCCAGGATGAGCGACCGTTGCCTGGGCGACGAGAACCGTCCAGACGGTCTGATGCAGGTAGGGCCCGACCACGAGCAACGCCGCCTCAGCGGCGGACAGCTCCTCGGGCCCGGCGGGCAGTTTGCCTATGAGGAACTCGACGCGGCGCGCCATCCGACGGGCGAGATCGGGATCGTGCCAAGGATCGCCGGCGAGAACCTCGGCCGCAGTGTGGTGTGCCCGGCCAAGCCGGTCCACGAGGTCGCCGGTGGCAGCCCGAAGCGCGGCGGTCGCGAGGGTGTCGGCTGTGCGCTCCCAGGCGCGATGGTGTTCGGCGGCCGTAGTCCAGGCGTGTGGAGGAGGATCCGCGGCGTCTTCGTCGGGCAGCGCGGGGAAGGGGAGGAAGCGGAGCGGGTCGCAGGGTGACAGTGGACGGAGCAGACAGCACTGATCTGTGCCCGCGCCGTCGTCCCTGCCCGAGGCAGGTCTACCCTGCGCGTTCGGCTGGTCAAAGACGGCGAGCCGACCATCCGATGCGCTACCGGCCCCAGAACCCGGCGCGGGACTCGCCATGACGCCTTCGAGCGCCGCGTGCAAATCCGCTAGTGTCCGAGGCAGCGGGCGGGTCGCGAGCACGTCGATCAGCGCGCGCGTGAGCGAGGGGCGAGCCGCAGGATCGGGAGCGTCGTCGCCCCCACCGCCGGCGGCCCGGCTGCGGTAGACGTAAGCGACGTCGACTCCGGGCGCGGGCTCGATGCGGCCGGTTGCCCAGCCCAGGTCCGTGACCGCACCGCAGACGACGTCGTCGTACTCGGTGATGCCGTCGACGAGCACCAGCACCCGAGCGGCTGCGGTGTGGGCGAGCGGTCCGGACCAGTCGACAGGCACGCACAGGTCCCAGAAGGGCTGGTATCCCACGGTGGCGTCCGCAGGAACAAGGAAGTCGCGGCCAACGTCCGCGCCCCGCGCAGCGCGATGGACCGCGTTTCCCGCAAGAAGGAGAAGCAGGGTGGAGCCGGCCGCGGCGCTGCGAAGAAAACCGTGGACAGCCGCTTTCACGGCGCTCGCGCCCGACCGGGAGCGATCGTGGATTTCGGTGCGGTAGCCGACGGACTCCAAACGCTCCGCCGCGCTGTCGAGCATGCCCGACAGCCACGGCAGTGCGGGGAGCCGTTCGTCCTCGTAGGAGCCGATGCCAATGAGCAGGGCCTGAAATTCCGCCGGCCGGTCCTGTGTCGACGCGCTGTGATAGCTCTCGGCGCCGGGGAAGGCCGGCGAGGTCACGCCCGGTCCAGACAAGACAGACACACCGGGAAAGACGGGCTCATGGGTCGGCTTGGCGCGGCCCGCGATCACTTCGCGGACCCTCATCAGCAGCTCGCCGCGGGCGCGGTGCTCGGCCATACCGAACAAATCGAACGAGACAACCTGCCCGAGCAGACCAGGGCGGTCGCAGTCCTCGATTCGGACCGGAATCAGCCGTCGGCGGGCGCTGTCCGGGTCCGCAGCGACGGCTGCCTGCCATTCCTGCGTTCCATAGGCCGAGTCGAGGTATGCAGCCGACAACACGGCCAGGGTGCGGGCTGAGTCTCGGATGGCGTCCTGCATGGCATGCGTCCAGTTGGTCCCGGCCACCATGTCCCATGCTTGGAGATGGACGCGGAAGCCTGCCGCCTCGAGCTGCCAGGAGATCCACTCGGCCCAGGCACGATCCGCCTGGGTGTAGGAGACAAAGAAGTCCCACCGATCAGCGGATCCTGTGGTGTGGTGACCCCCGTCGAACACAGGGTAAGTATGGCAGCTCGCATACGATTCCCGGCTGAAAGTGCGACCTTGCCGACGGCGGTACGCCGCCGACCCGTCAGCAGCGGTCGCGGACTGTTCTCATCCACGCCACGCAGCGACCGCGGTCCTCAGACCGCCCGGGCGCCGCCCGGGCGCCGACCGGGTGGATCGTGATCTCAACTCCTACAAGCACGATCAATCGGATCGGATGCTGATAGGCAAGGTCCACCCGCTGGCAGCTTCTGACCTGCGTGTTCCCGAACTGTACGTAGCGCCGCTCGGGCGACGCGAGCCGCCCGCACCCCGTTGCCGCACACGTCGCCGACGACCAATGCGCAGCTCGCCTCGTCGAGTCGTGCCCGGCCGAACAGGTGACGTCCTGAGCGGCCACGGCCGGCGCCGGACCGAAACAGGCCGAAGAAATCACCGGGAACACCGTCCCGGCCGGCCCGGCAGCGTGCCGCGACCTCGACGCCCGGTGGCCACGGCAACCCCACGAGCGAGCCGGCCGTCGAGCCGGCGCCGGGATCCGATGGGTGTGGAACTCGCTGTCGCGGCGGGCCGAAGGCCAGATACGTCTTGATCGTGCTGTCGACCGCGAACACGGCGAGTACCCCCAGCTGACAATGTGGTGATGGGGAGGCCGACTCGGTCACCTACCTTGCGCGTTGTGACGCTTTCGCCGACCGCGACGACCTCGCCGACGCCTTCGTGCCCGAGAACGAACGGAAAATCCCAGAACGACAGGACCATCTGCGCCAGGAGCCCATCGGTGTAGCAGATGCCGCTGGCATGGATTCTGACGAGCACCTGGTGAGGTTCTGCCACGGGCATTGGGACGTCCTCTAATACCCCGCCGGGATCACCGCAGCCTTCATAGTTGCCATCTCGACACTCCTCATCTCTCGTTGACCGCACCCAGGCTCACAGCAACCAGGGGTCTTGTCGGTGCGACCATGCGGGATTTTCGGTCGGCGACGCGCGCGCAGGAGGCCTCGTCCACCAGACAGGACAGCATCAAACGGCGATCCGTGGCACGCGGCGAGCCTCCACGCCATCTGCCAAATATCACGGAGAGCTATCGTCGGCGCCTCGGCGAGATCGGCGAACTCCGTGGAGGTGGCTGGTTACTCGCTCGGCGGCCAGAGCGGCGACGGCACCTCGAAGCCCAGCGGGCCGTCCCAGCGGTTGCGCGCCGCCACCTCGTGCACCGGCCGCCGCCCGGCGACACCCCAGCGCCCGGTCGGGTAGCCGAAACTGACGCAGCAGGCGTTGATCCAACCCTCGCCCGGAGGAACCTCCAGGATCTCCAGCACCTCCTCCTTCGCGAACGCCCCCAGCACGCTGGTAAGCGAGCTCCCGATGCCTTCCGCCCTGGCGGCGAGCTGGGCGTTCCAGACGGCCGGGTAGATCGAGCCACCGGTCGGGTCGTGCCGCACGAACGCGAAGAGGAAGAGCGGCACCTCGGCGAAGTGGTCGGCCAGCCAGTCCGACGAGCGCTGGATCCGCAGCAGCGTGGCGCTGTCCTCGGAGCCCGGATCGGCTCGGGCGGCCGCCAGGCGGTCGGCGTAGAAGGTCTCCCACAAGGTCGTCAGGGCACGGCGGTACAGCGGCGCCAGCTGGCCCTTGACCGCGGGGTCGTCGACGAGGAGGAAACGCCACCCCTGTGTGTTGCCACCGCTCGGGGCCCGGATGGCCGCATCGAGAATGCGGGCCTGGGCATCGGCCGGGATCTGGTCGGGACGCACCCGCCGCATCGCCCTCGTCGTGTAGAGCGCCTCGTGGATCTCCATGCCGATCTCTCCGATCTCTTCAAGCCTCTTCAAGGCCGCCGGTCGGCCTCCGGCGATTCTCGCCGCCGGCCCGGCGGCATGGCCGATCATGATTCTGGTCGGTGGCCGATCATTGACCCGGAGGGCGGCGGGCCGGTCACCAGATCCGGCGGAGCTGTGCGCCCTCCCGGCGAGCACGCAGCTGTGCCGCGCGCTCGGCCAGGGTGACCTGGGGCGTGTCGGCGGGCAGGTGTTCGCGAATGCCGGCGAACGGCACCTTCATGATGGTGGGGTCGGGATGGTCGCTGGCGTGGTTCCAGCGCAGCTGGATGACCCCCCAGGGATAGTCCGCCTTGTCGAGCCAGTTGGGCACGCCCGGGTCGAGCCGCGAGATGACGGCGCGGAACTTCCCGTCCCCGTCGAGGCGGGCCTGCGCGTCGTTGAGACTGGACTGCCTGTTCACCCAGTCGACGGTGCAGAAGCGGTCGTCGGCGACAAGTGCCTGCCAGTAGCGGCTCTGCCTTGGCACCTCGGTCTCGATGATCAGGACCTCGTCATCGTTGATCTCGTGGATGCCGTCGTAGTAGACCTGCTTCGGCAGCCCGCCCATCTCGTCGATCTTCTTCGAGCGCAGCAGCGTGTTGATGCCGTGGTGCTCGCGGTAGTAACGCACCAGCTTCATGTCGAAGGCGATCATGCCTTCGACCCAGGCGGCCAGGTCCGAGAAACGCCGGGCAGTCTCCGCCGGCGACATGTCGGCTCCCCCGTCGTCCAGCCGGTTGATGGCCACCCGGGCGTCGTCCTCCCGGATCCAGTCACAAGAGCACTTCCGCATGAGCAGGCGGCGGGTGGTCGGCTCCAGCCGCCACCAGTCCCCGGTGTGGCCGTCCGGGCGCTCGGCGCTGAGCAGGACGCGGAAGGAGCCGTCGTCGCCGAGCCGGAGCTCGTCCAGGTCGTGGGTGGACGGGACCGGTCCCCCGCTCATGTCCGCCGGGCTCATGATGTCGAAGCTCTGCTGCGTGATCTCGACGAACCGCGTCGTGCCGCGGTAGCCGGAGATCTCGTACACGCCGTCGACGTCGACCTCGGCCGTCGAGTAGACGTAGTCGGGGTCAGGGCCGCCCTGGTTGAAGGCGTAGTTCCACAGCGGCATGAACACGGGTCGGCGGGCGTCGGTGTAGACCCGGCACAGGTAGCCGCCGGCCAGGATCGACAGCGCGAGCTTGTTCATGTCCTGTGTCTCGGCCTCGGAGGCGCCGCCCGGCCGCCACTGGGCGATCAGGTTGTCGGCGACGCCGTCGAGCGCCTTCAGCTGCTCGGACCAGGTGGGCAGGCTCATCGTCCGTATCCCCTCAGCATTCGACTTCTCAGCATTCGACTTCTCGACACTCGACTTCTCGGCGCTCGGCTTCTCGACACCCGGCTTCTCAGCGCTCGACCTTCTTGCGCTCGACCTCGATGCCGAAGCGGCGGATGTAGAACTCGTAGTCGGCGCGGATCTGCTCTTCGTCCAGGCCGAACTGCTCGGCGGTGTACCGGTGGACCCCGTGGGCGCCGGACCGGTTGGCCTCGTGCCAGTCGGCCATCGCCCGCTCGACCTCCGGTCGCAGGTCCAGGCCGAGGAAGTCGTAGACCCGGTACACGGTCCCGATCGGGTCCCTGACCAGCTCGCGATGGTGGACGTCGAAGAACCGGTCCTCGCCCAGGCGGGCGCGCGACGCGATGGCGTTCTCCATGCCGACGCGCAGGTGCTCGCTGATCTCCCGGCCGAGCCGCCGGTGGTCCCGCTCCCCCGTCGGCGGCGGGAGGATCGCGGACACGATGCTCGCGTAGGACGGAACCACCTTCGCGGGGTCGCGGTGTGTCATGACGAACCGCGCGTCCGGGTAGGCGGCGGCCAGCGGCTCCAGGTGGAACTTGTGGTGCGGCGCCTTGAACAGCCACAGGTTCGGCGGCCGGCGCGACTGCAGGAGCTGGATGACGCGCCGGTGGTACGCGAACGTGTCCGTCAGGTCGGCGCCGCGCCACCAGGCGTGATAGCCGTACACCGGCAACGTCATCTGCTGGCCGTGGAACGACATGCCGAGGACCTCGCTGTCCTCCATCGTCGCGTCCGCGTCGTAAAGATGCATCGCCTTCAGGTGGGCGGGGACCTCTTCGTACTCCTTCACCAGCTCCAACCGCCGCGGGTCCGTCAGCTCGGTGTCGAACTCCGGGGGCGGGCAGGGCTTCGACTGCTCCCAGCCGCGCAGCCCGCGGAACTGCGGGTCAAGCGACAGGATGTTCGCGAGCGCCGTGGTGCCGGTTCTCGGCAGGCCGTTGACGTCCACCGGCCCGCGCACTGGCAGGTCCGCGGTCTCGGGGTGCTCGCGGTACCACGCCTCCAGTTCGAGGCGGTTGACCAGCCGGCGGTGGAAGACCCCGACGACGGTGGCGTCGGTGCCTGGGCTCAGGTCCCCGTCCCGTTCGAGGCTGTCGAGCAGGACGTCGAGGCCCGCGCGGAAGTCGCCGGGGCCGAAGTCGGCGAGGCCGGTCGCCGCGGCCGCCGCGTCGAGCAGCTGCTCGCTGGTCGGGTAGCGCATCGCTCAGCTCCTCGGCTCGCCCGCGGACAGCCCGCCGACGGTCAGCTCGCCGGCGGTCAGCCGGTCTGGGAGCAGCTGTTCGGCGACCCGGCGGAAGCCCTCCCGCCAGCCGACCTGGCAGGGACCGGTGATCGAGGCGCGCCTGGTGCGGTCGCCGACGGAGCCGACGGACGCGCCCGGGATCGGCTCGACGTCCACCACCGCCGGGCCTCCGAGGAGCTCACCGAAGTACGCCGCCCACTGCTGGACGCTCACGGCCTGGTCGCCGGCCCAGTTCACGATCGTCGCCGGCACGCTCGCGGCGGCCAGCAGGGGCTCGACCTGCGCGCAGATGTCGTCGTCGTGGATCGGGCTGTACGGCATCGGGTCCCAGCGAGTCCGGATGTGCTGCCCAGCCGCGACGGCTTCCAGGTGCCAGACCGGGAGGCCGCCCTGGTCGCTGTAGGCGCAGCCCATCCGGGCGATGGTCACCGGGAGGCCGAACGAGCGGGCGCAGTACCGGGCGACCGCCTCTTGGGCGATCTTGGAGACCGAGTACGGCGCCGACGGGGGCGCCATCGCGTCCCCGAGGGGATCGTTCTCCTGGAAGGCGTGCCATGGGTCGGGGTGCGGCTTGTATGTCGAGACCGTCGACATCACGAGCGCGGCCTTCGCGGACCGGCAGTGCTCCAGCAGGCGGCCGGTCGCCTCGGCGTTCACCCGGATCGCCCGGTCGTAGTCGTCCGCGCTGAAGTCGGCCGCGAGGTGCAGCAGGTGGGTGAAGTCCGTGGGCAGCGCGTCGAGCGGGCCGTCGGCGATGTCGACCGCCCTGGTCGTCACGCCGAGCGCCTCAACCTTCGCCCGAGAGGACGGATCGGTGAAGCGGGCGATGCCCCAGACCTCGTTTTCGCGAGCCAGCGAGCGGGCCAGCCCGTAGGCGATGCGGCCAGCCGGTCCCGTGATCAGGATCTTCTCGCCGGTCAACACGGCAATCGTCCTTCTTGGCATCTCACGGGACGTGGAGCCTAGTTTGGAGCCATCACTGTGACCAGTCACGGATATTTGATCCAAACCGTGGGCGGATGGTGTGATGGCCGTATGAGCATCGACCCCGCCCTACGCCGGGCGATCCTCGGGTCGCTCGACGGGCTGCTCGCGGCCTTCGACCTCGAGCCGCTCAGCCTCGGGCCGCCCGGCACCGAGCCAGCCGGCACCGACCTGTTCCGGGTCCGCTCCGAGCCGGCCCGGTTCAACCGCATCTTCGGCGGGCAGTCGCTCGCCCAGGCACTCGTGGCGGCGCACGTGACCGTCACCGGCCAGGAGCCGTGCTCCCTGCACGCGTCCTTCGTCCAGGCGGGGAAGCCAGGCGTCCCGGTGGAGCTGGTGGTCGACCGGATACGCGACGGCCGGACGATGTCGACGCGGCGGGTGACGGTCCAGCAGGGCGATCGCGTGCTCCTGGTCGCGATCGTCACGTTCCACGCGGACGGCGCCGGCCCCGAGCCCCCGGCCGACCCCTCCGTCCCGGCGGCGGACCCGGAGCGGCTGCCACTGCTGCAGGACTGGGCGGAAAAGGCTCCGCCGGAGCTGCGGCCGCAGGCGCTGGCCTGGGTCGACCGCCCGCCGCCGCTCGAGATGCGGTTGGCCGAACCGGTCGTCTTCATGGGCGGCTCCCCGGCCGCCGGGGAACGTTCGCACTGGATGCGCCTGCCCCGCGACGTCGGCGCCGACCCGGGCCTGCACGCGGCACTGCTCACCTACGCGAGCGACTACTTCCTGCTCGACATGGCCTTCCGGTCCTACCCCGGCGGCGCAGACCCGGACTACGTGCCGGACTACGCGTCGGCCTGCAGCCTCGACCACGCCATCTGGCTGCACCGCCCGGTACGGTTCGATCGCTGGCATCGGCACACCCAGGAGACGGTCGTCGTCGCGGGCCACCGCGGCCTCGTGCGCGGAGCGATCCACGACGCCGACGGGCACCTGGTGGCCACCGTCGCTCAGGAGGTGCTCGTGCGCCCGAAGATCCTGAAGGGCCCGAACGGCGAGAGCGGCCAGCACGGAGCGTTGACGCAATGACCAGCATTCCGGCTGGCCCGCCCGCGCCACTCGCGTTCCAGCACCATCTCTTCCAACAGCCCTGGCCGGAGGGCGAGTACAGGCTGTTCCAGCTCGGCTTCGTCGTCGACGATCTCGTCGCCGCCGCCCGCCGATGGGCGACGGTGTTCGGCGTCGGCCCGTTTCATGTGCTGCCACCCATCGAGCAGGCCTGCACGTATCGGGGCGCCGCCACCGGGGTGAACCTCCAGGTCGGCGTGGCCCAGGCCGGCCCGGTGCAGATCGAGCTCATCACCCAGCGCTGTGACCGCGACAGCATCTTCCGCGAGCAGGCCCTTACCGGCCGGGCGGGCTTCCACCAGCTCTGCACCGTGACGCCCGATTACGACAGCAAGCGGGCGTTATACCTGGGCCACGGCTACGAGCTCGCCTGCGAGCTCACCTCCGCGGACGGCATCCGGGTCGGCTACTTCGACACGCTCGACGACTTCGGGTTCATCACCGAGGTCGTCGAACAGTCACCGGGATTCCTCGAGCAGCTGGCGCGCATCGCCGCCACCTGCGCCCAGTGGGACGGCACCGACCCCGTCCGCCTCCTCACCCGCAACGGCTACCGGGTCCCCTGACCAGAGGCTCACAGTCCTCCGGTCGTGGGTTCGAGCCCCACCCGCCCCACCATGTTTGGCATTGTACGAACCGTCCCCTTCGAGGGTGTTGTGGCTGGTAGGGCGGCTGTGGCGGCCTCTGTCGGTTCGGGTCTTGGGACTCGGAAGATCGGTTGGAGCCGCCCGGGGCCGAGGATCTTGACTTCGTCTATGAGGGCTTCGACGAGGGCCTTACGCTGAAGATCGGTGCCGACTTCGATGATCGTATCGATGTGGTTCGCGATCTTGCGGAGGGTCGCGCGTGGGGGCATGACGGGTTCGTCGCCGATCTGGGCGGTGAGTTCGGTGTGGCGGCGGCGGAGCTGCTTCTGCTTGATGCGCAGGGCGGCGAGTCGGGTGGCGAGGGTTTCTTCGTCGAGGGTGCCACGCTCGAATGCTGACAGGTAGCGGTCGATGGCCTGGTCGGTCTGGGTCAGGTCGGTCTGGACGGTGGTGAGTTCGCCGGCGCGGTCGGAGTGGGCGTCATCGTGGCGTTGACGGGCGTGCTGGACGGCGTCGGCGATGAGCTGGTGGTGGTCGCGGTAGAAGCCGGCGAGCGCGGTGAGGACGGCCTGGTCGAGGGCGTCGGCGTCGAGGCGGGGGGCGTCGCAGCGGTCGCGGCTGTAGCGCAGCCGGGTGAAGCAGGTGTAGTAGCGGTAGGTGCGGTTGCGGCCTTTGGCGTTGGAGCCGAGCATCGCCTTGGTGCATTGTGGGCAGCGCATGCGGCCGGTGAGGTAGTAGTCAGAGTCGCTGGCGGCCCGGTGGGCGTGTCCGTCGGTGCGGATGATGAGGATCTTCTCGGCTTCGGCGAACAGGGCCTGGTCGATGATCGGTTCGTGGGTGTCGATGACGGTGATCTCGCGGAAAGTCAGCTCGCCGAGGTAGACGCGGTGGTCCAGGACGCGGATGACCTGGTGGCCGGACCAGTGGCCGCCGGTGGTGGTGCGGTGGCCGCGCTCGTTGAGGGTCTTGGCGATGGCGCGGGTGCCGAGCCGGTCGCGGACGTAGAGGTTGAAGATCAGGCGGACGATGGCCGCTTCCTTCTCGTCGACGAGCAGTTTCCAGTTGGCGCGGTCGACCTGGTAGCCGAAGGGACGGTTGCCGCCCATCCAAAGACCCTTGGCGGCTTTGCGTTCCATGCCGCCGATGACCCGGTCGATGATCGTGTCGCGCTCGAACTGCGCGAACATCGCGAGCATCTGGAGCAGCATGCGGCCCATCGGGGTCGCGGTGTCGAACGGCTCGGTCGCCGAGCGGAACACGACGCCGGCCTGGTCGAGTTCTTCGAGCAGGGTGACGGTGCCGGAGACCGACGTGTTGCCCAGGCATTCGAGGATTTCTATCAAGCCCACACGGTTCCTGATCCCGCGTGAGTGTGCGCGAACCGCGAGCCGGACGCTGGCGAAGCCGCCGTGGGTCGCCGCAGCAGTGAGGGACCGTGACGTTCAGTGTGCCGGGGGACCTCCTGGGGCTTGGGTCGTGGTGGGCCAGGTGCGGGTTTCGTTGAGGGCTTCTTTGGCACGGAGCGCGTCAGCGAGGTCGAGGTCGAGGCGGTTGGCGATGGAGCAGGCGAAGATCAGGATGTCGACGAGTTCTTCGTCGATGCTGCCCGTGACCTCTCCAGCCGGGGCGCGTTGACCGTCGTTTTTGCGGACGGCGCGGGCGAGTTCGCCGGCCTCTTCGAGGAGGCGCCAGGTCTGGTCGTGGACGCTGCGGGTGGGGCTGGGAGCAGACACCGCCCCGCCGCCTGCTGTTCCGTTCCGACCTGCCCCGCCTGCCCCGGCCCCTGCCGCGTTACCTGCCACTCGACACCGACCGGCGCCTTACCGACGAGCTCGCCAGCTCACCAAACCGGCTCGCGGCCGACGCGCTGCTGCTCCAGCGTGCCTGCGGCCTGCGCATCGGCGAACTGCTCGACCTCGAGCTCGACTGCGTCCACGAGGTCCCCGCCCAGGGAAGCTGGCTGAAGGTCCCGCTCGGCAAGCTCGACACCGAGCGGATGGTCCCCCTCGACGACGACACCCTCGACCTGCTCGACCGCATCGCCGAGACCCGCTCGCCTGGCCGGCCGCTCCCGCATCCGCGCACCGGCCGGCCCGCCGATTTCCTTTTCACCCACCACGGCCGCCGGCCTTCCCAGAACGCGGTGCGCGCGGAACTCGCCCGCGCCGCGGACACCGCCGGACTCGGCCACATCACGACCCACCAGCTCCGGCACACCTATGCCACCGCTCTCGTCAACGCAGGCGTGTCGCTCCAGGCACTCATGGCCCTCCTCGGACACGTCTCCGCGGAAATGAGCTGCGCTACGGCCGGCTGTTCGACACCACCGTCCGCGCCGAATACCAGCGCGCCCTCGACCTCGCGAAAAGCCAGCTCGGAACCCTGCCCGCCGGGCGCCCCGGCCTCCCGCTGCTCGACATCACCCGCGGAGCGGACTGGAAAGACGCCCCGCGCTCAAAACCCGGTTCGCCGGCGGCTTCTGCCTGCGCGCCCCAGCCCAGGGAGCCTGCACCTACGCGAACATCTGCGAGCACTGCCCAAGCTTCCACACCGACACCGCCCACCTACAGATCCTCTCCGCCCAGCGCGCCGACGCCGACGCCCTTGCCCACGACGCCGCTGCCCGCGGCTGGGTCACCGAGGTCGACCGGCACCGCCAACTCGTCGCCCGTCTCGACGCCCTCATCGCCCAGGCACAGGCCGGATGACCGACGAGCCGATCCACGGCCAGGTCGAGCGCGCTCTCGCCGCGCTGACCAGCACCAACCGACAGATCACCTTCACCGCCGTCGCGGCGGCCACCGGGATCTCGCGCACCACCCTCTACCGCAACGCCCAGCTACGCGCCCTCGTCGAGGAGCACCGCAACCACGCGAGCAACGCACGCACCCTCACCAGCGTCGCCACCGAGATCGCACACCTCACCGACACCCTCAACGCCCTGGCCACACGCGTCCGCCAGCACGAAGAACGACTCCGCCGCCTCGAAAAAAGGCCCACCAGCATCACCAACTGATCCCGAAAGCCCAGCCACAAAATCAGACAAAAGCACACGTTATTAGCCGGATAATGCTACGACAACGCCGCCGCCGAGTCCTTCTGGGCGACGTTGAAGAAGGAGTTCATTCACCTCCACGCCTTCACCGGCCTAGGGCACCTCCGCGCCGGCGTCTTCGATTACATCGAGACGTACTACAACCGCAGACGGCTACATTCCACCATCGGCTACCTGACTCCCGTCGAGTACGAGGAGAAATTTGACAGAAAGGCCGCATTGGCGGCATAGTTTAGATGGCTGTCTACAAAACTGGGAACGCTTCACCTGCGCGAATACTGCGCCGGCAGGCTCGCCCACTACAAAATCCCCCGCTACGTCCACATCGTGGACCAGTTCCCCATGACCATCACCGGCAAGATCCGCAAAATCCAGATGCGCGAAGAGGCCATCAACCTCCTCAACGCCGCGAACACCACCGAAACAGGCCACGCCTGATGCGGCAGCGGCCCTTTCGTGATCTGACGGTGCCGCCGCCGGCGGCAGTGGCCTGGAGGCGCGGCGCCAGCGTGACCAGCGCAGGACGTGGTGGAGTAGTACCCGCGGCCGGCGGGCTGGTGATCGCGTTGAGCGGTCTTCGGGGTCTCGCTGACGATCAGGCGCAGCAGTCCGTCGTCGGGGCCAGCTGGGCTGTCGTTTTGACGCATGTCGCCCCCAGCATGCTGGGCGCGACATCGCTGCACTCGTGTTGATCACCAGGCTCCGCGGGACCGGCCATTCAGCTGGTGCAATCTTTCCGATCCGGCTGCGGAGATACCTTCGCAGCGCGTGACGAGCATGCGCGGTGGGAGGCTCAGAAGGTAAGACCCTCGTAGATCAGGTTGTCGATGAGCCGCTGGCCCTCGTAGCCGGCGCGTGTGATCGCGCCCGTGTCCAGCCTGCGGCAGGAGGCCGCCTGCCATGGAACGGCGAGCCCGTGGGATTGATGCGCGACGCCGGTCCGGCGGCTCTGGTTACGGATCTCTGACTTGTTGTGCGAACCCAGCTCGGTCGCGACGCGGACTCGTGGTCTCCCCGTGCCCCGGCCCGCGGCGGTGGACACCATGCAACCGGGTGCCGGCAACGCGAAGAAGCCACTGCTGGGAGGTGTACTGACAGGGCATCCCTCCTCCAGCGGGCCCGACCTAGCCTGGGGGCTGTGGACAACCGCGACGAGGTCAAGGCCTTCCTCAGCTCCCGCCGGGCCAGGATCACCCCTGGGCAGGCTGGCCTGCCGACCCACGGCCGCAGCAGGCGCGTACCGGGACTGCGCCGCAGCGAGGTGGCCGACCTGGCCGGAGTCAGCGTCGAGTACTACGCCCGACTCGAGCGGGGCAACCTCGGCGGCGTCTCCGAGAGCGTGCTGGTTGCCCTGGCCCGCGCGCTGCAACTGGACGAGGCCGAACGGGCGCACCTGGTCGACCTCGCCCGGGCCGCCGGCCCGGCCACACGCACCCGGCGCAAGCCCACGGCCCACCAGATCCGGCCCACCGTCGCCCGCATCCTCGACGGGATGACCGAGCTACCGGCCCTCGTCAACAACGGGCGCCTCGACGTCCTCGCCGCCAACCCCCTGGCGGAGGCACTGTTCGCGCCCGTGTTTGCCGACCCGGCCCGACCGGTCAACCACGCCCGGTTCACCTTCCTCAACCCCCGCGCGCGTGACTTCTGGATCGACTGGGAACGCGCCGCCGATGACAGCGTGGCCATGCTGCGCCTCGAAGCCGGCCGCGACCCCTACGACAAGGCACTGTCCGACCTCGTCGGCGAACTGTGCACCCGCAGCGACGCCTTCCGCGTCCGCTGGGCCGCCCACGACGTCCGCCTGCACCGCACAGGACTCAAGCACTTCCACCACCCCCTCGTCGGCGACCTGCACCTGTCCTACGAGGTCCTGGAACTACCCGCCGACCCCGGCCTGGCCCTAATCGCCTTCAGCGCCGAAGCGGGCTCACCCAACGACGACGCCCTCAAGTTCCTCGCCAGCTGGGCCGCCACCCACAACCCAGCCGACGCCCTGCGAGCACCGAACCAGAAGTGAGCCCGGGGGTAACGCACTACAGCCTCG